>DATMHB010000728.1:0-7855 GCA_035555175.1 Flavisolibacter sp.
TATTATTCCGGGCACCCTACAATGCGGATTTCGAACCGCAGAAGGTCGACGAATTGCTTCCTGTTGCCATCGCGCGTACAAAAAATTATTTGGACGTAGGTGAGTCCATTGACCCGCTCGACTGGGAACCCGGCGTTTCCGCCGACACGATCTTCAACCGGGTCGTCAGAAGGAAGGAAGAACTCGATTTGGATAAAAAAACTTCAGGGGGCAATATCATCCTGTTGCATGATGCCGGGGGCGAAAGCCGTAAGGCAACGCTTGAAGCGCTTCCCAGGATCATTGAATATTTTCAGCGCAAAGGCTATACATTCACTACCATTGCGGACTTGCTGGGCAAGAAAAAAGAAGAGCTGATGCCACCCGTGCCTAAGGGCAGCGGCTATTATTTACTGCAGGCGAACTACATGTTCTTTACGGTTACATACTGGACCGGCCACCTGTTGTTTTACCTTTTTACAATTTTCATTATTCTGTCTGTCGCACGCATCCTCTTCATGATGGTCTTAGCGATGATCGAAAGAAGAAGAGAAAAAAGACAAATTCCTCTTATTCCCGCTTCCAATTCCTACCCACTTGTGTCTATAATAGTTCCGGCCTACAACGAGGAGGTGAATGCGGTGGCCTCATTGCGCAATTTGCTTAAAACCGACTACGCGAATTTCGAAGTGATCTTTGTGGATGATGGAAGCAAGGATGATACTTATGCACTGGTGGCCGAAGTATTTGCCGGCCATCCCAAAGTGAGGGTGTTGACAAAACCAAATGGCGGAAAGGCTTCGGCGCTTAATTATGGCATTGCGCAAACATCTGCTTCCTTCGTCGTTTGTATTGATGCAGACACCAAATTGAGGTCGGATGCGGTGAGCCATCTGATGAAACATTTCCTTGCAGATGAAAAAGCCTCGATCGGTGCTGTAGCCGGAAATGTGAAGGTGGGAAATGAAGTGAACCTGCTTACGAAGTGGCAGTCGATCGAATACATCAGCAGCCAGAATTTTGACCGGAGGGCCTTTGCTGCGCTCAATGCGATCACTGTGGTTCCCGGAGCGATCGGAGCATTCCGGAAGGAAGCCATCGAAGATGCCGGAGGATTTACTACCGACACACTGGCTGAAGACTGCGACCTCACCATACGCATTATCCGCTCAGGCTATGTGGTAACGAATGAAAACGCAGCGCTTGCATTTACTGAAGCGCCGGAGAAAACAAAGCAATTCCTTAAACAGCGCTTCCGCTGGAGCTTTGGTGTATTGCAAACTTTCTGGAAGCACAAGGAAATTCTTTTCAACAGACAACACAAAGCTCTCGGGTGGGTCGCAATGCCGAATATTCTCCTCTTTCAATATGTGATTCCGGCTTTCATACCCATTGCGGATCTATTTATGTTGATCGGGCTTCTCACGGGCAATGCCTCCAGGATTGTTCCCTATTACCTGGTCTTTATGCTCTTTGATGCAGCCATTGCGGTCATTGCCTTCTTGATGGAAAAGGAAAAGATCCAACGCCTGGTGTGGATCATTCCTCAACGTATTATTTACAGATGGCTGATGTGGTATGTATTGTACAAGGCATGCCGCAAAGCCATTAAGGGCGAACTGCAGAACTGGGGCGTATTAAAAAGAACAGGTAAAGTAAAAGAGCTCGAAACTGCCTGAGGTGACCAATCACTCAACATATTCGAAAGGCCTTATTTTCGAAGCCTTCCCTGTTCAATGGTCCTCGGTTTCCATCTTTTGCTTTAATTTCGGCACTTCAATTAAATCGTACAACGAACATGGCCGAAGTGATATTGATGCCCCGCCTCAGCGACACGATGACCGAAGGAGTGATTGCTGCATGGCATAAGAAAGTGGGTGACTCCGTAAAAAAGGGAGATTTGCTTGCTGAGATCGAAACGGATAAGGCTACCATGGAGCTCGAAAGCTACAAGGACGGCACACTGTTACTTGTGGGCGGAGACAAAGGAAGCAAACTGCAGGTGAACGATCTGCTTGCCGTCATCGGCAATGCAGGTGAAGACGTTTCCCAATATACTTCCGGCAATAGCGGTGCTGCTAAACCCCAGGCGGACGCAGCGAAAGCGCCGGCGCAGGCGGAACCTTCAAAGCCCCAGGGGGCAACACCACCTGCGTCAGGCGGTCAACAACAATCAAGCATGGACCTGAGCAAGATGGAAGAAGTGGTGTTGATGCCGCGTTTGAGCGACACGATGACCGAGGGCGTTATCGCTTCATGGCACAAGAATGTGGGCGATACAGTGAAGAAAGGCGAAGTGCTGGCCGACATTGAAACCGATAAGGCAACAATGGAGCTCGAAAGTTACAAGAATGGAAAATTATTATTCCAGGGCGCAAAACAGGGAGAAAAAATTGCAGTGAATGATCTCCTTTGTATCATAGGTGAAGAAGGCAAAGTGGATGTAAAGTCCATTGTTGCAGCAGCAAAAGGCGGTGGCGCTCCGGCTCCTTCTCAGCCGGCTGCCAAAACGGAAGGCACACAGCCCGCGCCACAGCCGCAAGCGGCTCCCGGTCCTCAACAATCCGGTACCAATGGAAGGATCAAGGCTTCTCCACTGGCAAAACAACTGGCGAGGGAAAAAGGCATCGACCTTTCACAGGTTCAGGGCAGCGGAGATAATGGCAGGATCGTCAAAAGCGATATCGATAATTTCAAGCAGGGACAACAACCGGCACAGCAGAAAGGACCTGCACAGCAGGCCGCACAACCTGTAATGACGGGTAATGAAGGATTTACCGACCAGAATGTTTCGCAAATGCGTAAGGTAATTGCCAAGCGTCTGGCTGAGAGTAAATTCAGTGCGCCGCATTTTTACCTGACCATGGAGATCAACATGGATAATGCCATGCAGGCAAGAGCGCAGATGAACGAAGTAAGCAGCGTAAAGATCTCCTTTAACGATATGGTAGTGAAAGCCGCTGCCATGGCACTTCGCAAGCACCCTGCCGTAAATAGTTCGTGGATGGGTGACTTCATACGGCAGTACCAGCACATCCATATTGGCGTTGCCGTTGCCATTGAAGACGGACTTATTGTTCCTGTGGTACGATTTGCAGATCAGAAAACCCTCAGCCAGATCGCTTCTGAAAGCAAAGAGCTTGCAGGTAAGGCAAGAAATAAAAAACTGCAGCCACAGGAATTCACCGGCAATACATTTACCATTTCGAACCTCGGCATGATGGACATCGAAGAGTTCACGGCGATAATCAATCCGCCCGACAGCGCCATTATGGCGGTAGGCCGGATCAAAGAAGTCGTAGTAAGAAAGGGCGAAGGATTTGGTGTCAGCAATATCATGAAGATCACACTGAGCTGTGATCATAGAAGTGTTGACGGTGCGGTAGGTGCAGCCTTCCTTCAAACCTTCAAAAAATTCCTCGAGAATCCGGTAACCATGCTGGTTTAGTTGTAATGCTGAACCTTAAAAGCCGGTTTTAAGAAGGCATACAAGTTTTTGCAGTGAATTTAAAATGCATGGATCTGTCAAGGTCATGTGCAATTATTTTCAATAAAACGTCGGGGGTTACCTGACCACTAAGTTTTGACTGTACCTTTTGAATTCACCCAGCAATCAGGATTATTTATTCACCTTTTCATACTTGTTCATGTAGAGAAGCCTCGTATCGGGGTCTATCACCACGCGCGAAATATTTTTTCCCATATACGTAAATTTCGTTGACCGGTCACTGACAAGAACTCTTTGTCTTGTAATGGTTCCATCGGTGTGGACGATATCGATATCGAGATAAAACCTGTACAGATTCTTTTGCTGCGTTATATCCATTTTCACTTCACCCGGGCTCGTCTTTTCCTGTATATCGAGTTCAGGCATGCCAGGTCTGTAAAGCCATTGGTCAAAGAACCATTTCAGGTCTGATCCTGAAACTTTTTCTGTAACCCTTTCAAAATCCCTTGTGTCGGCATTGACGCCCTTGTACTGCTGATAATATTCACGAATGCTCTGACGGAAGATGCTATCTCCAACTTCAGCACGCAGCATATGCAGTATCCAGCTTCCTTTTTGATAGCTATTGGCATTCAGCAGCGACATGAGATCGCTTGTTGAATCAACAACGGGGTGATCGCTCTTCCGGACGAACGCGATCACATCGTCTCTTTCTTTGTGCAACCTTTTGTTGGCACTGTCTTTTCCATATTGATGCTCGAAGTAGATATCCGTCATGTAAGTAGCGAAGCCTTCGCTCAGCCATAAATGCGCAAAGGATTTTTCAGAAGCCATATCTCCAAACCACTGGTGTGCGATTTCATGTGCAAATACATCCTCCCATTTACGGTCGCCCGTTACCGATTCTTCGGCATAAAATATGGCGCCTGCGTTCTCCATGCCGCCAAAGATGGTCTTGGATTGAACATTGGCGAGCTTCCTGTACGGAAAGGGCGCAACATAATCGGAAAAGAAGTTCACGATGCGTGGAGTTACACCGTAATCATAAAAACCATGTGCACTGTCCTGGGGATAGACCCAGGCGCTTATGGGCACGTCCTGCGGGCTGTCGGGAAACGTTTTTGCCGCAAACCGTGCTACCCCAATCACCATAACCTTGGTCGACAAGGGAATTTCTTCTTTCCAGTACGTACGTTTTCTTTCGCCGTCCAATTTTGTTTCATCTATTTTAATTCCATTCGAAACCACCGAGTACTGGGCAGGCGCGGTAACGATGAATTCAAACGACGCCTTATCATCGGGACGGTCGATGCAGGGTATCCAATGGTGTGCGCGGTTGGGCCAGTTGTCTGCGAAAAAACTGCGGTCGCCGTATTTATTTTTCGAGATGATCAGCCCATCTTTGGGCTCACCCATATAGTTGATCTCGAACGTCCGCTCCTCCCCTATGTTTGCCGGTTGATTCAACATGATTGTAATTACATCATCGGAATGCGTGGAGTGCAGCAACTCGCTTCCCTGCTTCACCTGGAAGGCGTACATGCCCTTGTCGTTCTCTACCGAAACGAGATCAAATTGCACCTGCGTGGCCGGAGCAAGGAATTTTACAGTGATGAGGGCCTTGCCGGAAACCGCATTCGACTTATCGGACAATTCAATTTCGAAATGATAGGAAATGACATCGACCGGGCCGGAGGCCTTCGATTGTGCGCCGGCTGGTGCGAAGGCAATCAATTGGATCGAGAAAAAAAAGACAACGAGTCGATGCATAGCAAATATTTGGATACGCAAACTAACTATTCTGTTTTACAAGTGAACGGATCATGATCGTTCAAAGCTTCTCCAGCATTTCCACCACTTTTTCCCGTCTTAGGATCACGTACCCTATGCGGTCATTGCTGATCCCTTCCTTCAGCTGATAGCTGAACTCGAGCTGGTCATCCATCACATTCGTCTCAAAATATTTGAAGGAAATATTCGGATATTTCTTCAACTCGTCGCCAATCTCATACAAATGTGTGGAAAGAATAAAGAGCGAGTTCTTAATTTTGATCAGCCCTTTGATCACCGTGAGTGAACACTTCATAGCGTCCTGCACATTTGTGCCTTTGAACAGCTCATCGATCAGCACCAGCCATTTCTTTCCATCATTGATCTTATAGATCGTATTCTTGATGCGTTGCACCTCATTGAAAAAATAACTCTCGCCCCTGGCGATATTGTCGGCCACATTGATGTTAGACAATAATCCGTCGAATACCGTAAGCTGCATCTGCTTTGCCGGAACGGCCATCCCGATATGCGCCAGAAAGACTGATGAACCAATGGCCTTGATCAATGTGCTCTTGCCCGCCATATTGGCGCCGGTGAGAAAAAGGAAATTTTCATCAGGACGCAGCTGAAGATCATATGCAACCGGCGCCTGCAGAAGTACATGGTATAAGCCTTCCGCATGGAAATATGGCTGCTCCTGCTCAATGAACCTGGGGAACCTCAGGTCAAAAGTTTTTACTGCCATGGCCATCGAATACCATGCCTCGAGGCGACTGAATATTTCGATAAGCTCAAGTGTGTCCGTCTTGTATTTTGTTCTTAAATGAAATGCGAAGTAAAGGTTCTCCTGCACCGACAATTTCTCGCCGCTCTTCCTGTCTGATAATTTTTGAAGCGCCTCCTCCTTCAATATGGCCTTGATGCGATCGAGATAAAAACTGAGATTGCCGGGCAGCTCGGTATTTGAAAGCAGACTGAGAAGTTTTTTCAGCCCGCAATAAAAATCCGAAAAATGCTTCATTGAAAACTTCACCATGGAATAGTCCTGGCTATGAAGGATCTTATATGCATAGCTATTGAGGCCGGTCTGGTTCTGCGGAACCGGATCAAGATTGTAGTCGAGGAATTTTTCGATCATAATGATCGTGCCGTTCGTAATTTCTGTGGGCCAGTCCTCGAGGTGATCGAGCAGGGTCTTGATGATGTTCTGTGTGCCAATGATCCTTTTCAGGTCATGGTGGGGCTCTGTGAAAAAACGGCGCAGCCATTCCTTCCCACCCACGGTCTTTGTAAAATTCAGCTTATGAAATATCGAAAATTCTTCTTCCTGGTGAAAGATGGAGATATCGTTAAAGGTTACTTTGTCAATCTGCATAAAATCGGTCTGTCCCGGCTTTCGCCCACAGCAATAGAGTTATCTGTTGAAAGTTAGTCGTTTTCCTTTTACAGATTCATTCCATGCACCATTTCCATAAACGAGGTTTCCATTCACGAACGTATGGGTTATGGCGGCCCGGAACAAACCGCCCTCCAACGGACTCCAGCCGCATTTGTACAGGATATTGTCCTTCTTTACAGGAGAAACTCCATTGAGATCCACGATCACTAGATCGGCAAAATAACCTTCCCTTATATAGCCGCGCTCCCCGATACGAAAGCAGTCGGCTACTGCATGACTCATCTTTTCAGCGATCTTCTCCAGGCTGATCCGGCCCTGGTGATAATAATGAAGCATCAGTAGCAGAGGATGCTGCACCAGTGGCAGGCCTGCATGTGCCTTTTCATACGGCCCGTTCTTTTCTTCCCAGGTATGCGGGGCATGATCCGTGGCGATCACATCGAGGCGGTTATCGGTAAGTGCCTGCCACAGGGCTTCCTTATTGTTGGCCGCTTTAATAGCAGGATTGCACTTGATCAGGTTGCCCAATCTTTTATAATCGTTTGAAGTGAAATGAAGATGATGCACACATACTTCCGCTGTGATGCGCTTTTCCTTCAATGGAATCATATTCGTGAACAACGCGAGTTCTTTTTCAGTAGTAATATGCAGAATGTGAAGCCGCGTCCCGTGCTTTTTCGCGAGCTGCACTGCCCTGAAAGAAGATTCGAAGCAGGCTTCCTCGTCCCGGATCACCGGGTGATCGGAAGCGTCAAGCGATTGCTTCTCCGATTTGACGCGCTCAAGATTTCTTTTGATAATGGCTTCGTCCTCGCAGTGCGTTGCGATCAGCAATTCTGTTTCAGAAAAGATCTTGTCAAGTGTGAGATAATTATCTACAAGCAGGTTGCCGGTTGATGAACCCATGAAGATCTTTACGCCGCATACATCTTTCTTTTTTTCGTTCGTCCGCAGCACTTCTTCCATATTATCGTTCGAAGTGCCCATGTAAAAAGAATAGTTCGCAAGAGATGTTGCAGATGCAATATTGTATTTATCCTCCAGTAATGCCTGGGTGAATACCGGGGGCAACGTGTTCGGCATTTCCATGAACGAAGTGACACCGCCCGCTACGGCAGCCTTTGCCTCTGTATAAATAGTAGCCTTATGCGTAAGGCCGGGCTCTCGGAAGTGTACCTGGTCGTCGATGCATCCGGGGAAAAGGTATTTGCCTTCGCCATTGATCTCAATACAATTGCTGCCGGCCGCTGATATCT
>DATMHB010000729.1:0-3287 GCA_035555175.1 Flavisolibacter sp.
TCCCAGAGTGCGCCGGTAAAAGGGTTCAGCACCATGCCCTGAGGATTTCTATGCCCCATACTATAGATGGACGGTTTGGCACCTTCGGTATGAACAAATGGATTATCATCAGGGACCGTTCCATCATCTTTTATACGGTGAATTTTTCCGAGATCGTTTTGCAGCGTTTGAGGATTTTGTTTTTCATTCCCTCTTTCGCCAACCGAAAAATAGAGGTAGTGTTGTTTGTCGAAAAGCAGCCGTCCGCCATAATGGTGCCTGGTTCTTGAAAATGGCAGCGCAATAAAAATGTTCTCAAGGTTCTGCAGCGAATCATTTTCCAGTTTCGCTCTTGCGATCGCGGTCGTGGTCAGAAGACCCGAGTCGGTCTGTCGGCCGAGGGAATAGGAAAAGTAGATCCAATGATTTTGTGGAAAGTCAGGATGTAATGCCAGGTCCATCATTCCTCCCTGGCCTTCGGCGACAACGGTGGGGACGCCCTTAACGGCATGTAATTTTTTATCCTTGCTTACCCGGTATATACTACCACCTCGCTCAGTCACCAAAAGTTCCTGGTTTGGCAAGAACGCTATGCTCCAGGGTACCTGAATTCCCTTTACCACAGTATCTAAACGGACGGTAATCGAACTGGTTCTGAAGATATTTGATTTGACAGGTTGCACAAATTCATATTGCTTTAGGTCCTGAAGCCCTTTTTGAATATAGTTCACCAGGTCGGTGATCTGTTTGTCGGTAAAGGCCTTCTGAAAACCGGGCATGCCATTGTTTGGGTAGCCGAACTTGATGGTCTTAAAAAGATCACCGTTTGAATTCCCCCACTTCCATTTTCTATCGACAAATGCATTCATTTTTTCACCGTGGCAGCCTGAGCAATAACTAGCATAATTTTTCGCAGGGCTATTGTCAGGAGGCCGGCGGGATCCGTCAGCGTTGGGAGTAGTGCGGTAGGATCGGGAGATGAACCCGAAGAGGACCAAGCAAGTCAATAAAACAAAGTATCTGGACATGCCTCAGAATATTTTTGCAAGTATAGCCCTTGATCGTGATTTTTGATTTCACTATTGTTTCAAAAAGATTATTTCTTTGAGAAATCTGCGCATTCATTTTCTCATTGTAAGTCAGTATGTTTTACAATGAGCTTTTTACAAAACCACTGCATTTGCGGTTTTGTTTCCGAAGTTTATAAAAACTGAACCCAAAGACCGGGTTTGAATGATCAGCAGGCGGGGAATCCAAATCGGTTCAAAGCCATGGAGGGCCGTTCGTATGACGATTCAAATTTGAAAGAGTTTGTACAAAAACTAAAAACAGCTGACATATTCCCCTAAAAACTAATTCGTAAATTTTTCATTTGAAAATTGATAGCATTTTATTGCGGGCACAATCATAACGAAAGTTTTTGCAACAGATTCAAAAGGCATACTCGATCGATTAGTGTGTTTTTATAGAAAATTGCCCGCTGTGCTTCTAAAATATCTTTTCTATCCCAGGGTGTTCTTCAAAATCACCCATGCGCAAACCGAAATAACAGATGTAAACCCTGCCAGTGTTGTTCCTGATATTGAATGCCGGTTCATTGTGCGCAAAAGATATTTCAAAAAAACAGCGAACAGATAAAGCAGGGTTAAATGAAAAAAAATAAATGGCTTTTTGCGTTATTCATTGTAGTCGCAATCTCGGCAGCTGCCATCATTGCGTTTAACGGTGCCCATCGTAATGAATTATACAAGGATTGGAAAGTATATGGCGGTAGTAACAGCCGCATTCAGTATTCTGCGCTAAGCCAGATCGACACAAATAATGTGCAATCACTTCGGGTAGCATGGATCTATCATACGAAGGATGCTGAAGGTTCGGGTCAGATGCAGGCGAACTCAATCGTGGTTGAGGGCGTGCTGTATGGTGTGTCGCCGAAATTAAAACTATTTGCTCTGGATCCTCGATCGGGGACAGAGCGATGGGTTTTTGATCCTTTTAAGGACACTTCCTCTGGTAAAAAGCGACGGGGTATTAATATGTGCCGTGGCGTTAGTTTTTATGATGGGGGTGAAGATGATAAGAGGATCTTTTATACTGTGGGCTCATCCTTGTATTGCATCAATCCGGCGACAGGGCGCCCATGGAATTCTTTCGGAATCGATGGCACCATTGACCTACACAACGACCTCGGACGGGATGTGAAGGATCTGTTTATTACTTCAACCAGTCCCGGTATGATCTATAAAGACCTGATCATAATTGGGACGTATGTATCCGAAGAAGCGGCAGCTGCACCTGGTCATATCCGGGCTTATGATGTACACAGCGGCAAATTGCGTTGGATTTTTCATACCATTCCCCATCCGGGCGAACAGGGATATGAGGCCTGGGAGGATAAAGATGCGTATCAACATATAGGTGGGGCCAACTCATGGGCGGGCTTTACACTCGATGAAGGCAACGGAGTATTGTATGCACCTACCGGCTCCGCGTCTTACGATTTTTATGGGGGCAAGCGCCTTGGACAAAATCTTTTTGCCAATAGCATTCTGGCTCTCGAAGCTGCTACAGGGAAATTAAAATGGTATTATCAAACGGTGCATCATGATGTATGGGATTGGGACCTTCCGGCACCACCCATTCTGGTAACGATCACCAAAGAAGGTAAAAAAATTGATGCGCTGGTCCAGGTTACAAAAACCGGCTTTCTATTCGTGTTGGACCGGCAAACCGGTAAGCCGCTTTATCCGATAGAGGAAAGGCCGGTGCCTGCAGAGACGGATCTGTCGGGCGAAAAGCTTTCGCCTACGCAGCCGCATCCCACATTTTATCCTGCCTTTGTACGCCAGGTGGTAACGGATGATGACCTTAACAACATTGTTGCGGATTCCTCGTATCAGCAAATCAAAAAAGAGCTGTCAACATATGTTACCGGCAATTTGTTCAATCCGCCATCCAAAAAACCTACGATCATCTTTCCGGGCATGCAGGGAGGTGCCGAATGGGGAGGACCCTGCTTCGATCCCAAAACAGGGATCATGTATATCAATGCCAATGAAGTACCGCGCGTGCTGACGATGGTTGATGCTAAGGAAAAACCAATCACTTCAAATCAAACCAATCTGGAAGCAGGCAAGGCGTTGTATAACATTACGTGCATGAACTGTCATGGACCAGAAAGAAAAGGTGGCGGTGATTTTCCTTCCTTACTCGGCCTGGAGAAAAAATATTCAGAAGCGGACTTTAAAACGCTTGTTAGTACAGGGCGCAGACGCATGCCGGGGTTTAGTCAATTAGGAGAAGGGGAA
>DATMHB010000730.1:0-2807 GCA_035555175.1 Flavisolibacter sp.
CTCACACTTTTTATCTTGCCCTTTGCATCAAACTCCATCTTATCAATACACACCACGCGGTGATTTGCATCCGTTTCACCCAACGGCCTGCGGTGATACACAATATACCACTCATCGCGGCCGGGAATATGAAATAGCGAATGATGCCCCGCTCCTGTAGCAATCTTGGGATCCTGTTGCAGCACCGTGCCAATTCTTTGATAAGGTCCCGTTAATGAGTCGGCCATGGCGTAGGCAACATGGTAGTCAGGACCAGTCCATCCGCCC
Organism: Flavisolibacter sp.; assembly: GCA_035555175.1. Classification (GTDB taxonomy): domain Bacteria; phylum Bacteroidota; class Bacteroidia; order Chitinophagales; family Chitinophagaceae; genus Flavisolibacter. Next base: position 268 of record DATMHB010000730.1, read on the forward strand.
TCGCTCCACATAAAATAATATTTATGGTTTCGCAAAAACAGCAGCGGCCCTTCCACATAGCCCTTCGGGGTGATCTCCTTATAGTATTCGTTGTTGGCAAACGGAAGCAAGCCGGTGAAATCTTTTTTCAGGTGCACGAGGTTGCAATGGCCCCAACCACCATAGATCATATAATATTCGCCATCTGTATTCTTGAATACAAACTGGTCGATGGGCTGGGCGCCGTTACGGACCTCGCCAATCAATGGTGCGCCCAACAGATCTTTGAAGGGGCCTTCGGGATGTTTGGATACCGCTACGCCAATGCCGCCCACTTCGCCGGGGTGTACGTCATTGGCAGAGAAGAAGAGGTAGTACAAGGAATCTTTTTGAACAATGGCAGGCGCCCACATGGCTTTCTTCGCCCACTTCACTGCTGATGTGTCAATGATGCGTTCGTGCTTTTGCCAGTGAACAAGGTCGACGGACGAAAAGGCGTCCAGAAAAACCTGTTGCTCATACTTTGCTGAATACGTGGGATAGACCCAGTATTGGCCATTGAAGATCGCCGCTTCCGGATCGGCATACCACCCGGGAATAATAGGGTTACCGCTTTTATTTTGTGCAAAGGCGAGGGTAGAAAGGAGGAAGCCCAGGAGCGAAACGAATTGTTTTTTCATATTGAGAGTAATGGGATAAAATTAGAGGAATCGCTGTTAATGATTGTGCCCGGCCCGGTGCCGCGTTTTCGCTTGCCACTACGACCTATCAATGTGTTGTTGTTATGTAAGGACGAGTGGTGATCTAAAATGAATCGATCGCCAATGAAAGAGACGTGCAGCCGCGTGAGGGATAGGAGCGGAAAGCCCGCAGCGCACAGCTCATGATTAAGACCGCCGCTTGCATACGCGAGGACTTGAAGCGGATAGCCCGGCCCGAAGGGACACGCCCAAACGATTCTTAATTCTTGTAATATTCCATCGAATGGAAGTTCCACCTGTTTGAAAATTCCGGCTGATAATATTTCTTTAGAAGGCTTTTGGCACTTGGCCGAACGCGCAATGAAACTTCTGCGCCAGGCTGACGTATCGGTATCCTGATCCTTTAACAGCGCACCGAAAGCTTCCTGAGCCGCAATTTTCTTCGGTCTTTTAGATGGCTAGATGCATTGTGGCTATTACCAGGCCGCGGAAGATCTTAATGATGGATCCAGCCTGAGGATTTTCCTTCCGTTGCACAATCTAGCCTCGCTGTTTTTTCATAACCGACATGGGTGGCCTTCAAACTAAGGAGTCAGCACGCAGCGACCGAAATTTTCACGGCGTATTTTTTGTAAAAGCAGATCTCTTTGGTGGCCACTGTAAGTGAATTAACCGAAATGAAAAATCAGCATTTATACCGTCTGGCGCAAAAAGTAATTCAGGCGCGTAACCTGTTTATTTTTTTGCATTTATTAAATAACATTTATCTCGCGCGCCGTTTATTCCTGCGGCTGTTCGTGCCAGTTTTTCGCCAGGCTGTTAAATGTAATGGCTATGTACACGATCGTCAGCAGCAGGTTGAACTGGCTGATCGCGTATGTATGTGTGGTTACCCAGTAGCTAAAAGGATAGAGCTTTGGCCCCATCTCGTCCTCAAGCGGGTATCCCAGCCCGTTGCTTTGATCTGAATAGTACTGGCTGATGAGCATCATGATAAAGATGATCACAAAAGGAACCAGAAAGCTATGCCAGGTAAGAAGGACGCCCGCCAACGTTTTACTGCTCCTGGATCTGAGCATAACCCATGCAATGAGCAGGAAGAAGAAGCAGAGCGTGAGGCAGATGACCGGGAACGCATTTCTTTCTCCTGCCGTAGCCACCATTAACCCGATGACGATGGCCCAAACGATAGAGCCTACAATGCTGATCAGGAATACTCTCCGGCTGAACCGGCGGTAGGTGAGAAGAAGAATGGAGGCACAAAGCGCAAGATAGCATTCAACGGTTAGAGCACTTCTTCGCGCACTGGCAGCCGAAGGGCTGGAATGGCATTCGTCGAGGAAATCAAAAACATTTTTCAGGTCGTACCGGTATAAATAAAAATTGTTCTCGAGGAGGTTGCCTGAGGCGTCGCGCCTGTAACGCTCGCCAGGTATAAGCGTATCGATTTTATTGTAGGGTTTAGCAAATACAGCACGCGCCATGGCATCGCTGTTTAAGCGAAGCTCGATACCGTAACGATTGCAAATGCCGATCAATTCATTAACGGCATTACGAATGGAGTCCGGGTTACGCGCATCGATCCATTGGTTCCTTTGTTCCGAAAGCACTTCTCCCTGCGCAACGCCTCTATAATAATAATCGTTGAAGAAGCGGCGGCAATAATGTTTATAGCTAAAGGCATCTGGTCTTCTAAGCGCCCTGGTCACCTTGATGGTGACCGTATCCATGGCACTGGGAATAATGGATGTATCGATCTCAGTTGGATACAGCGTGTTGCCACGCCTTCTTCCTTCACAATTGTTGAGGACAAAATAGGCATCCTTTGATTCGGGTACAAAGGCTATCGCCTTATTCACA
>DATMHB010000731.1:0-2850 GCA_035555175.1 Flavisolibacter sp.
CTGCTAGCGCGAGCGAGATCCTTGCCGGGGCACTACAGGACTGGGACCGCGCCACCATCATTGGCCGCAGAACTTTTGGAAAGGGACTTGTTCAGGGCCAATACGATCTTAGTGATGGCGCTGCCATCCGTCTTACGATTGCGCGCTACTACACACCTTCGGGAAGAAGTATTCAGCGTCCTTATGATCAGGGCAGGAAGGTTTATCTTGATGAGATCTATAAGCGCTATCAAAGCGGCGAAATGCTGACTGCAGATTCCATTCATTATTATAATAACAAAGCTTACAAAACCAAAGGCGGGAGGACGGTGTACGGCGGCGGCGGCATCGTGCCCGATGTATTTGTTCCCATCGATACCAGCATATTCACACGCAGCGTAACGAAGCTTTATCTGGAGGGCCGCTTCAACAATTTCGTTTACAAATACTATATCGGTCACCTCGATGCCTTCCGCAATTACAAGTCGCCATCTGATTTTGCGATCCGCTACCAGAATTCGGAAGATGCATGGAGACAGCTGGTTGATTACGCAAGAAAGGACAGCATTAATCTCAGCAATATTCCTGAAAAGGATAAGAGGAATATTCAGGAGCAGATCAAGGCTTACCTGGCGCGGCTGAAGTGGCGCACCCAGGGATATTATCAGGTGTACAACAATTATGATCCTGTGGTGAAAAAAGCGCAGGAAGTGCTGAAGTAAATTCAAAAGTCAAAAGTCAAAATTCAAAACCTGGAGCAAGCCTCTTACTATCGAACCGCCTTACGAACGGGAGGTTTGAAATGCTGGAGTTTGCCTGCCTTTGGAATTCGAATTTTGACTTTTGACTTTTGAATTCCCGGATAGCAACAAAAGGCGGTCACTCCGTGTCTTCTCCCCTCACCATCGCCTTTCTTTCAATGGCGTAAGAAGCCACCAGGCCAAGGCCCCCACCCACTGCTATCAGGGAGAAATAGAGCGCTTCGCTGCCATCGTGGTGGAAGCCGCGGCTATTGCCCGTATTGCTGTCGATTAGATATGCCAATAGTAAACCGATGCCTGCACCCAGAAAAAGCAATCCTGTCTTGAGGCTTCTATAAGGTCTTGGAGACCTGGGGTCTTTCCCTTTTTCAATAAGGGCCATATTTTCCCGGGTTCTGAGATAAACAATGCCAAAGACCATGGCAAAGGCTCCAAGGGGTACTAAAATCGGGATTAACATTTCACCGCCGCTCATAAATTAAGTTTTATAGTTTAAGAAGTTGTTTCAGTCTTTAGTATCTGACTACACCCCGCGCGCCCGGGTTACAGACAAAATAAAAATATTTTAAAGACCTGTTTCAATACCATCTGACGCTGCACCTTAAATGCAGGTTACCGTGCGGCTTCAATTTCCAGTTTGATAAACCTACCTTGTGCCTGTAACCTGAACGATTCTATAGCTGTCTTAATTAAAGATGCACACCGAACCTGACGATATTGACCTGATCGGTCAAGTATTGCGAGGCGACCAAAAAGCTTATGCAGTCCTTGTAGACCGGTATCAGAATTATGTTTTCACGTTGGTACTGCGTTATGTCAAGACGCGCGAAGATGCCGAAGAAGTAGCGCAGGATGTTTTTGTAAAGGCTTACAGGGCACTGGCTGATTTTAAGGGACAGTCAAAGTTCAGCACCTGGCTCTATACCATTACAACTACAACGGCCATCAGCTTTTTAAGAAAGAAGAAAGTGGAGGTGCAATCGCTCGACAACGACAATGTTTTTCAAGCTGCGGATACAATGGATAGCGGCATGCACGCGAACCAGATCGAGCAGAAGAGCAAAGTGCAGATGGTGAATGAAGCGATCAGGCTGTTGGGTGCGGACGACAGCCAGGTGATCACGCTTTTTTACCAGGGTGAACAAACCCTCGAAGAGATCGCGCAGATCATGGGTAAAGAACCCAATGCAGTGAAGGTGCAGCTGCATCGGGCCAGAGGGCGATTGAAAGAAAAAATGCAAAAATATTTTAGTGCAGAGGTAAAAGACATCTATTAATTTAAACTGCCGGTTATGGACAACCTGAATGAAATAGAAGCAAGACTGTGGGCCTATATAGATGGCTTCAGCGAAGAGAAGGAGGCCGCCGAGATCCGGAGGCTCATTGAAGAAAATGCAGCGTGGCGTGCCAGATACCATGAATTGCTCGATGTGCATTCCCTCATCGGTGCGAGCGAGCTGGAACAACCTTCTTTGCGCTTCACGATGAATGTGATGGACCAGATCGCAAAGCATCAGATCGCGCCGGCAGCGAAAGCCTATATCAATAAGAAAATCATTTGGAGTATCGGCCTGTTCTTTATTTCCACCATCCTCGGTTTCCTTATTTATGGCTTCTCACAAACCGACTGGTCGCAGGCAAGCGATTCCAAAGCCACGTTTGGCATAGACCTTAACAAAGTGGATTACAGCCAGATGTTCAACAATAATTTCGTGAACATTTTTATGATGTTGAATGTCGTCCTCGGGCTGATGCTGCTGGATCGCTATCTCAGTAACAGGAAAAAGCAATTGCTCAAGCAGGCCCATTAAGCAACGCCTGCCTGAGGGAAAACCTCGTAACTCTACGCTTCCTTGCCGGGTAAACATACGAAGGCTGAATCGGATAGTCCGTGTTTCGCGAAAGTAATTGACCCTGAATTATGACTTGTGGGCACCCGTCCTTATTTTTAAGGACCCTAAGAATCAATATTCTAATGTTAAACCGAAGTATTTTCAATATTTCCATTTTGTTTTTGGGCCTCCTCATGGTTCCGAATGCAACAGGGTTTACACATGCTTCCGACATTGACCTGTATTATCCCCCGGCTACTCATATCCGCCACGACGAT
>DATMHB010000732.1:0-4964 GCA_035555175.1 Flavisolibacter sp.
AGGATCATACTTGTCCGAAGCGTTCGCCAATGGACCGGCAGCTGCGATAATGAAAAGCTGCTGAACCAAATAGGACAGGTGATCGATGGAGTGGTGCGAGATGCGCCGATATTCAAAAAAGATTTCGATCGCCGGTCCTCCGGAAAAAATAATTCTCCTGATCAGAAACGCTTCAGATAATTTTTAAACACGCATGACATGTCATCGCGTACCCGAATAAGCCTCGGCCTTTTTCGGCGGCATAACGATATAGCTCGTCACAAACACTTTCTGATTTGCGCTCAACGCCGATTCCGAATCAATGATGGCATTATCTGTTACTTTCAGAAAGCTGCAGTTCAAACAATTAAAAACAATTCCAAGCCGGCTGAAATCAATTGCACCTTTGTTGTTTGGAGCAAGATACCCGGCTGACTCTGCATGCCAGTTATAAAAACGCACCGGTTGCTTATTGATCAATTGCATTTCGTTCAGCGTCATTCCGCAATGAATGCCCTGCTTCGACGTCCATACATTGTGCGCCATTGATTTCATATTGTTGTTAATTTCTTTGGGGCGCAGATTTCCTCCAATGAGGATAAATGAAATGTCCTTCAGATTCAGCTCGTCATTCCAGATAAATATCACTTCCTGATTGGTGTTCGGAAAAAGTACTGTGCATTTATTTGTTTCGGCTTCAGTGTAATAAAAAAGGTCTGTCTTTACATTTTCCTTTCCGAATACATCGGAAAGGTATTCCTGCGAATCAAATTGAAGGAGGTCTTCTGCCCACATCAGGTCCTTCTTTTTGGGAAGATCTTTCTTTGCGGCCTTCAGTACATAAAAGACTGTGGAATCGTCTTTTTTGGTTGTGCTTTCGATCCTTATTCCTTGTTTCTGGTAGAGAACAGGTCCGTTTTCATCTGCTTTCGCGGGATAATTGAAGCCGGAAGATTTTATTTCTTCTTTAAGGTTTGCAAATTCTTCAAACGACGTGGTTTGATAAACAAGCTCGCATTCACTTGATACATTGATGATCTGATATTCGCGAACGCAATGATTGCGCTTGCCTTCTTCCTTTACAAAGCTTAGCCCTTCTGCGTCGCTCGAAAAATTTCTTTTATACCCCTTCTTCTGCAAGTGAGCCTGCACTTTGTACTGATTCAGTTCAAGTAGATTCGTTAGCTCTTTAAGTGAACACTGGCCATAACAAATCTGTGCACCGACACCAAAGGCAATGATCAATCCAAGCCGTTTCATAAGTTTCTGTTTTATTGATAACGAAACAGCTTTTCATGGAAGGACTCCAGGGATTTCGAAAGGAATTAGACTTGGGGTATTACTGCAAGAAGGATACCGGGGTGCCCTGTACCAGGGGTAGGTTCAGCGAACAAGGTAATGCTTATCATTTTAATATTGAAGCGCTCCCGGCAATTGTTGCGATTTCCAGGCCCGACGAGAAAAAACATGCTGAAAGCCAGGCGGTTCGTAAATCTACTAAGTAAATAACCTTCGCCAGAAATAGCGATTTACTCGGTAAATCTACTTGCAATAACAATTTACCCCTAGTAGGTTTGCACCGGCATTATAAGCAGTAATACTTAGAGCTTAAATGCATGTTTGATGGGGGCACGCGCGCCTGAGGCCTCCCGGTTATAATTTATCGAAGACGCAATAAACCTGTTTCTATGAAAAACCCATTTGGCCTGCTCATCTGCACTATTGGACTATGTCTGTCGGCGGGTGCTCAAATTTACAGAATGGACTGGGCCACCTCAATGAGTCCTTCGTGGTCAACGGGAAACACTTCGGGCAATGCGCCTAATATTGGTGGTTCAGGTGTAAGCTGTTCCGTTAATCTTACCAAATCAGGTGGTGTATATACTACTACCCTTGGTCCGGCCGGCGGTCCTGCCACTCCAACCGTGGCGTCTGCTACTTATGTTGTGGGCGGTTCGCCTTCCAATTTACAGATCGCACTGGACTACGGATCCAATCTGGATTATACCGATATAACTTTTACTTTTTCGCAGCCTGTTTATAACGTGAGCTTTAATATTGCTGATATCGACAGGCTGACTAGTACTACCTATAACTATCTTGACCGCGTAACGATCATGGGTTATATCGGAGCCCAGTCCGGAATTCCGGCAATTACGAAATATGATGCCGTCACAGATCCGAACTTTTTGATCATTTCAGGAGGCACGGTTTATGTGAACCCGGCGAACGGTATGGCGGGCAACACGGCGTCGGATGCCTCTGACCAGAAAGGAACTATTCGGGTGGGTTTTCCTCACGTGTACATTACTTCGTTTAAGTTGAGGTATGACAACTACCCCGGCACATTGCCGGATCCAACTGTTCAAAACATTTCTATTGGGGATATCAGTTTTCAAAAGAGCATTCCGCTTCCTGTTTCGCTGCTGAGCTTTGACGGCACTGCAGATAAAGATGGAAACGCCAGCCTTGCGTGGAGTTCCGCAAATGAAAATCGCCTGGATTTTTATCTCGTCGAAAGGAGCACGGATGGTATACGCTACCATGAAGTGCAAGAGGTGCCTGCGAAAAATGCCGAAGGGACAGCTGATTATGCTTTTGCGTGTTCGCTCTTACCGGGTAACAATTATTTCAGGCTTAAGATGGCAGACACCAAAGGATCGTTTGCTTACAGCAAGACTATCGCCCTTATGTCTAAAGTTTCGTCTGAGCTCAAAGTGTATCCGACTATATTCGACACACAGCTCAATATTATGTTTCAGTCGGCCGGCGCAGAAACTGTCGCTATCCGTCTTGTCACTACTGCCGGCCAGATCGTATTTAAAGGATCAGTGAGGGCACAGGCAGGCGCGAATCAGTTTTCACTTACTTTGCCCGGGTCAATGGCCAGGGGCCAATATTATTTAAAAGTTGGAGCGCATAAAACGGTGGCCGTTTTGAGGCAGTAGGTATGCGTGAACATGGACTACATTTCTTCTTTTCCTTTCACGACGAGATACCAATCTTTTTCCAGAGGCAGATATCCATATTCATAGCAAAAGAAATAGGTGTTACCTTTTTTGTTCGTATAGGTATGCGTAAAGTATTTAAAACGGAAGCCATTTTCAAGAAGGTGCTCTTTGGTGGTTTTGGCCATTTCTTCTTTTTCGGGCAGAAAGCTCTGGAGTATGCGGCGGTTTTTTCTTAAGGCATTATTGATGTTCCTTACGAAATTATTATCGCCTGCCTTCAATTGATTGTTATAATTGTTGCGGCAGTAATCATCGCAGAATTTTTTGTCGCTTCTACCTTTTACAACCTTTCCACAACTCAAGCATGTTCGCACTTCAGCCTGCATTTGTACAAGTTAGGCAAAATTAAGTTCGCGTGCAAGCGCTTACAAACGCCTACGTTCGGGAGCAAATGGATAATAACCGGCTCCGGTTTTGCTTTGACCGGATCTTTGTTCCGTCAGTTTTTGGCGCCGCTGACTGAAATACATTCATCACCAATGGTCGCTCATGGCGGTCATAAAATCAAGTATTATGTACGCTCTTAGAAACAAAGTTCAATTGATTGGAAACCTTGGAGGTAAGCCCGAAGTACGTTCCATTGACGGAGGAAGAAAACTGGCCAGGTTCAGTATTGCGACAAATGAATCCTACCGCAATGCAAAAGGTGAAAAGGTAACAGAAACATCGTGGCATAACCTGGTTGCCTGGGGCAAGGTGGCGGAGATCGCCGAAAAATATCTCGATAAGGGTTCTGAGGTAGTTGTAGAAGGGAAGTTGATCAATCGCTCCTACAATGATAAGGACGGCGTGAAGAAATACATTACAGAGATTCAGATAAATGAGATGTTGATGCTCGGTCAAAAATCTTCAAAAACGGTTAGTCAGTAGGTTTAGTTGCGAGCTGGCGGCCTTCGTGCTGCCAGCTTTTTCCTGCGACGGTGCATCGATAAGAGGCTTTCAAATCAGTTCATAAATCCATCTTAATAAATCGTTGCGAACCCTTGTCTGTGGCCATTCTTTGGTATTTTTATAGTTCCTTATCAATGCTCCAAAAAGACGATTCCAATACGATTTTTCAGTTGGCCGTGGACCTGGTGGATCATACTTCGCAGCATGTTTTCCTGACAGGAAAGGCAGGCACGGGGAAGACCACTTTCCTGAAGTATGTGATGGCGCATACAAAGAAGAATGCAGTTGTGGTGGCGCCGACCGGCGTGGCCGCGATCAATGCGGGCGGGGTTACCATGCATTCTTTTTTCCAGTTGCCAAGGGGGGTATTTATTCCCGGGCGGGCACAGCGTGACGGATTTATTGGCTTTGCGGAGGTCACCGACAAGCACAGTCTCTTCAAGAACATTCACTTCACCTCGAATAAGAGACAGGTGCTGCAGGAGTTGGAGTTGTTGATCATCGATGAAGTCAGTATGATGCGTTGCGACATGCTGGATGCTATTGATACTATTCTCCGTCATTTCCGCAGAGCGCCGCACCTTCCTTTCGGTGGCGTGCAGGTAGTATACATTGGCGACCTTTTTCAATTACCTCCTGTTGTACCTAACGAGGAATGGGATCTGTTGAAGGAATATTATTCAAGTCCTTTCTTCTTCAGCGCGAAGGTAGCTGAGGAAGTTCCGCCCCTCTATATTGAATTGAAAAAGATTTACCGACAGAACGAGCAGGCTTTTATTGATGTTTTGAACCGTATCAGAAATAACATTCCGCTGAAGTCGGATTTTGGTTTTCTAAATGCGAAGTTCAACCCATCTTTCGAGGCGTCGGAAGGGGAGCGCTACATCACCATTACAACGCATAATAGAAAGGCCGATGCGATCAATGCCGCACGGTTAAATAATCTCGACGGAAAATTGTTTGTATTCAAGGCTTCGATCAAGGATGAATTTGGCGACAAGTCTTTCCCTACCGATGTAGAGCTTCAATTAAAGGTTGGAGCGCAGGTAATGTTCATAAAGAATGACAGCAGTAACGACAGAA
>DATMHB010000733.1:0-2543 GCA_035555175.1 Flavisolibacter sp.
AACTACCTTCAAGAGAATAATGGTCATTGGGAAGAATGCTTCTGGTGGCTAGTCGCACGCAATTTTGGATCGAAAGTGAATGCGGAAGCCTTTGAACAAATTGCGAGGTCTTTGCCCCTGAAGGTCATGGCCAGACACAGGAACCAGGTCATTCAACTGGAGGCGCTATTATTTGGACAGGCCGGTCTGCTGAATGAAAAATATGGCGATGCCTATCCAAACCTTCTCGCCAGAGAATATGGATTCCTGAAAAAGAAATATGGATTGCAGCCGATATCCTCTGCGCTGCACTTCCTGAGAATGCGTCCGGGCAATTTTCCAACCATCCGTCTTGCGCAGCTGGCGGCAATGCTGCATGTATCGGATCATTTGTTTTCAGGAGTACTCGACTGTGAAGACGTTAACAGCATGCGCGGCCAGCTGAACCTTTGCGGTAACGACTATTGGCACTATCATTATTTATTTGACGAACCTTCCCCATTCAGAAAGAAAATACTGGGAAAGGAGATGATCGATAATGTGATCAGCAACACTGTGATCCCTTTTCTATTCGCGTATGGGTCTTATAAAGGAGAGGAAAAATTTAAAACAAAAGCGGTGGACTGGCTTCAAATGCTGGAGCCCGAAATCAATGTGCATACAAAAGGATTTGTTGATCTGAAGGTAGACAACTGCAGTTCTTTTGATTCGCAGGCTCTCATTGAATTAAAGACGCAGTATTGTGACCAGCGCAGATGTCTTCATTGTGCCATAGGCAATGCGATCCTGAAAACGGGAACAAGGGCAGAGCAGGCGCAGCAGGCAAATAGCCATGTCTAGTTTGTCACGCTAAAACGGCGCAGTATCCACTACATGCAGACAACTCGCACATCTCATTTCTCAACTTGATCCGGCTCGAATTATGTCCAGCTGCCCCAGTCTATGTTCACTTCTATGTCAGGGTGAATGCTTTGCTGTACAGGGCATGTAATACCGGTGTGTTTGAGCACCTGTTTCGACCTGTCGTCGATATTCTTCAATTGGTCCGGGATATGAAAGATTAAGTTAATTCCGCCAACGCGGCGGGGGTCAGCCTTCATGATCTTTTCAACCTCGATCTTTACTCCCTCTAAATCGAAGCCCATTGACCTTGCCTTGATGCCCATGACGGTGATCATACAGGTTCCAAGGGAAGTGGCCATCAGGTCAGTAGGAGAAAACCGCTCGCCCTTACCGTTATTATCCACAGGTGCATCGGTCTCAAAACTGTTGTTGGACCTCAGGTGTGTACATATTGTTCTCAATTCGCCTTCATATTCAACCGATGATGTCATACTTTTTTGCCTAAATTTACGTTGAACAACATTATTCTATTTGTGTGAAAAAACTTATTCTGTTCATTTTCGTATCTCTAACCGGCTTTGCTTTATTTGCACAGGACTCAACGGGAAAGAAAAGCTCTAAAGAAGACCGTAAAGCCGAAAAGCGGCAGCGTATCAACTCCATTATCAAACAGGAAGAAGAAGGTAACCTTTCTTTCCGCAAGCAAAGTGCTTTTGGGCTTATGCTAAGGACAAACGGCTATGGCGCTTTTTATGAGCTGGGAAAAAGAAGGTCGCCCAGGTTCACCAATCTTTATTCACTGGAGTTTACAGAGATCAAGAACCGGAAGGAAGACAAACTCGGCGGCGCGGAAAACTTTTTTAGTAATTCTTACATCTTCGGCAAACAAAATAATTTTTATCAGGCCAAGCTCGGCTTTGGTCAGCAATACATCCTTGGGCAAAAAGGAAATAAAAATGGAGTCGCGATTACCGCCAGCGTATCGGCCGGACTCGCACTCGGACTGCTGAAGCCATATTTCCTTCAGGTGATCGACTCAACGGGGCAGGAACAAACGATCCGTTACAAAGACGACAGCGCCACCTTTCTTGACCGCGGCTCCATCATCGGAGGTGCCGGCTTCACCAAGGGTTGGAACGCCTTACAGGTAAAGCCGGGACTCTTCATTAAAACTGCATTGAGATTTGATTTCGGCCGTTACAACGAAAAAGTTCAGGCGCTCGAGATCGGTATGAGCGTGGAGGCTTTTGCTGAAAAGATCCCTATTCTCGTGTATAACGATCCTAAGCGATTGTTTTTCCAGGGCCATATCGCCTTTGTATTCGGCGGACGCAAATAAGGCCGGGCTTACGTTCCACTCTTTAGGGTACCACGACCGCTATCTTCCTCATTTCTCAGTTTCACCGATAATGCTGAAATTGCAGAATATTTGGTCATAGCCATAGGCTGTGAGCAAGCGAATTAATCCAGAATTCATGACCGAACTTCCCATAGTATCTGCAACATAACCCTTTAAAATAAATAAACCCGACTGGCTTCGCGTAAAACTTCCGATCGGCGAGAGCTATAAACACGTACGCCACCTTGTTGATACCCATAAGCTGCACACCATCTGTGAAAGTGGCAATTGCCCAAATATGGGTGAATGCTGGGGCGCCGGCACCGCTACATTCATGATCCTGGGAAATGTATGTACCAGGAGTTGTGGCTTTTTTGCTGTG
>DATMHB010000734.1:0-3986 GCA_035555175.1 Flavisolibacter sp.
GCCCGGCGTGCCGGAGAACTGCGGGTAGGGGCGGAAGAAGAACGGGCTGAAGCCGCTCTGCACGATGACGGGAGTATTCCGTTGCTCGCTCTGAATGCCTGCCAGGGCGCCAGCGCGTTTTTCAAAACCGGAAATATTTACACCGCGATTGTTGTACAGGTAATCGAATGCACGACCGCGATTGCTGCTCAGGTCATCGTAATGTGTAAGAAAATATTCTTTGCTCCGGATGCCGGCATCCCTCAGATCGTCTGCATTCATAAAGCCATATGAGAGCAGTGCGAAATCGGTAAACGTTTCGGCAAACCTTGATAATAAATGGTCAAGAAATTCGTCCCGGCGCTCACGATAGCTGCTTTTATCTTCTATGAGCCGCTGCAGATAATCGGAATAACCCGATATGCCGAGCTCCATAAAGAATGAGAACTTATGATGCTGATTGCCATAGGCACGGAAGTTCTCGCTGAAGCCGCCGGCGTACCGCACCGCGGCCGCTGCCCTGATGGCGGACGGCTCGTCGCGGTATGCAGTTTTGCTAACGAAAGCAATTTTCTCGGAAGATGTAAAGAAATAAAAATACCAGCAGTCGGATTTGTTCGCGATCGCATGCACTTCCCAATTACCATTGTACAGATCTTCCTCTGTGTTGCGGATGGCAACATTGGCATCGCCCATACTGCAAAACTCGTAGGCAGGCAGTTCCCATCCTTCGCACGCAGTTTCAAACGCGCCGGAATCGATAAGGTTTTCCAACGCCCGCTTATCCACCGGAACTGCCAGGATGGAGCCTTCCGTACCAAGGAAGCTCTCGCTTTCGCCATCGATCCTGAACCTTAAAAGTTTTTTGAGGTCGGGGACATCCGTCAGTTGATTCAAAAAATAAGTATGGCTTCCATTTCCGTTTCCCGCGCCCGACATGGAGAATAATGAACGGATATTTTTTAGCTGCGCCACGTAATTGGCAAGCAGCTGATCAAAGAAAAGCAGGTAAGCCTTCAACTGGTAGGCCTTTGCGCGCCGTTCGCGCGACGCATCAAGGGGCAGACCGCCTTCTTCAATGCCATATACTTTGGGGAACTCGGTTTGTATGGACTGGTATTGACCGAGGTCGCTGTGGTAAACTCCTTCCGGCATGGCTGCGTCGAGATACGGCGAAGGCATATTGTACAGGACTTTACCTGTCTGCCTGAAATCTATGTTGAAGAGCGCATTCAACTTTTCAAAGTCATATGCGACGGGCAGGCCCCTGCGGGAGAACCGCATGACGGAACAGTCGGGCGCAAATTCCGGTACGTGATTCTCAGGGATCCGCCAAACCCATGAAGAATCGGCAACTGTGGCGGGGTCATCGCAATTTTTTCTCCAGGCGAGGTTTGTGATATTTCGAACGCCTGCCACATTGAATATTACCTGATAAACATCGGATAGGTGTATTTCTTTTCTTAATTGAATGGCTTCGAACTCTTCCGTATCCACAAAGCCATGACTTTCCTTTAAGCCATAAGGCCGGCCCGAAAATGCCTCCTCAATGGAGCGGCCTTTCTCTTCCATTAGCTGCTTCAGCGTGTAGTACTTCGGGGCCGGTGAAAAAAAATCGCGCAGGGCTTCAACCATGTTTGAAAAAACGGTAGGTGGGTCAAAGCCATCCTCCAGCTCTATATCAGCGCATAGTCCTATTTTTTTCTTGCAAAGGATCATTATGTCATCGAAGTCTTCGCAAAGGTTCCGGTGCTCCATCAGCGACCTCCGAACGCTCTCTATCAATGCTGCTTCTGCTTCCACATGCGATGGATCGTTTTTATCAAAGGTCTTTTCGGTCTCGATATAAACCCGGTACAGCCCATTGTAACAATCAGCGCATGATAGGTGGTGGCGCATTTGTTTTTTTTGCCTGGGATCAATGCAATCGTAAAAGGTATCCTGCAGCCAGGCGTTTTTTATGCCGGGAATGTCTACCAGCATTTTTCGTATATCCGTGATCGTGGTTGGGTTACACGTGAGGATATCAGCCGGTGTGAAGAAATTATTATCCTTCGAAGTGTCGTTGGGATTTCTTGCCAGGATATCCTGCACCGGAAGATTGGTGCGGTAACCCAGGTCCATGATGGCATAACAAAGTATTTCAAGCATGGTGATGCCGGGGTCATGAACATTGTGGTCGGTCCATAACCTGCCTGAGAGCTTGCCGAGATATTCGATGCCGGAGGCGCGCAGCTTTACCCAATCCAGGTATTCGGGAAACCCGGAGTTGATCTGACTGATAAATTTATTTTCCGCCGCGGCCATTATAAACGTTTTTGGTCTTCACAATAGTCCATCACTTTGATGGGGAGGTGGTCGCAAGCGGTGCCGCGACTTTGATCCCAGGATGGACATGCTGCTTTTTCAATGCATACTTCTATATTGCCTGCAATGAGAATGGAGCGGGGCGTCTTCGGACACACTTGCGTTTGCTGCACCGGAAATCCGTTTTTATCCAAAGCATACACATCTTCCATCTCATGGCGCATGTTCATGTCAAGTATGAAATCCACGTACTGCCTCAACTCGAGGAAGCGCACAATGTCGGACCGGTGCAGACACTGACCGAAGGCGATTTTATGATATTCGCCTACTGCCCACGGTGCAAGGAACTCCCGGATGTCTTCTGCAGTTTTTTCCCTGAAGTAGTTTTCATCGCTGCCTTTCACCAGCTTTAATCTCACCGAAATATGCACGCGCTCATACCTGGGATTCATAGCCCTGAACCGGACAAAGGCCGATGCGCGGCAGCGAACATAGGCGTCAATTTTTTCGAGGAGGCTTACAGGCACTTTTGGTTCAAATGCATTGCCTGCTTTCAACTTGAAGAGGTCAGGCACTACGGCCATGATGACGTACCCGGGTGCGTAAGGGAAATCGTTCTTATAAAGGTGAGCGTTTAGCCCAAAACTGTGGCTGATGCATTTTGCCTTAAAGATCTGCGGAAATGCATTGAGAACGATGCGTTCATAGTCGAATTTCTGAATGGTCCTGCCCTTGTGCCTTAATAATTCACTCACCCGTACATAGAACATCTTTTGTTCCTCGGGTACTTCGCCTCCAAAGCTGTCAAAAGGCTGGCTAACTTTTTTTACAGAAGCGTCCGCCTCATTCAGCTTAGCGATCTGACCCGCCCCGATGGGCTTTGACAGGCGCAACTTATCATTCGCATCGGTGTTCGTAAATACAGCCTTCATGGCCTGGGCATAGATGCCCGTCGTTTCGCTGATCGACCTGCTGTTTTTTGGAATGGAGGCGCGGATCCAGTGAAGACCCGGTGGCATCACTGTGTTCGTATTCGTCATATTCTCCGGAAGCGCGAACCTGATGATGCCTGAAGTTGTGAGGTCTTCGGTGCCATCCTCGATCACTTCAAAACCATTACGCAAGGGCTTCCAAATGTTATTGTCGAGATAGAGCCATCGCACGTTTTCCTTTCCGGACTCGGAATCGGCTGTGGCTTCTGCCAGCTGAAAAAGTATATTGAGATTATTGCCAGGCACAAGTTTTTCAAGGCCAAGGAAAAGATTTCCCTCATCGCAGATCGTAGGGAAGAGTGTCGGCTCGAGTTCAATTTCTTCGTGCTTGAACGTGTTCTGGAATGGATAGAGGTGGATCAGGTCGATGTCATTGATCGTAGCAGTAGCCGTATAATCGATAGACATTGCTTGAATGACAGGCGTCCAGGGCTCATTGGGGATGACAGCGGCATACTTCTTAAGGTTGTCAAGTCTATTGATGATTCCAAAGCTCGGATCGTTCAAAAATTTGTCAAGAGTATCCGCACCGTCAACTAAATTGATATCTCCAGTATTAATTTGACTGGGGTCGGCGGGAGGAACGGGATTCAAAGGCAATCGCAGCGTGTCCCGTATTGCGTCTGACTCCGGCATCACAATGTCATTCCCGGCTGTTGTTCCCGCGTTGGAATCAACGGAATTGACGTCGTTGAGCACATTTCTTGC
>DATMHB010000735.1:0-3661 GCA_035555175.1 Flavisolibacter sp.
ACGCCGTTCGTGCTATGCCGCCGATATTCCTTACGTCGGTGACCCCGTCGAGAATAAGGAAAAACGGCACTTCACCTCTTTCAACCACCCAGGAAATCACTTCCTGGAGATCGTGATACTGGACCTTCGACAGCAGCGCTACGCAACCCTCATGATCACCCACATTAAAACCATTGAGCTTTTCGACGGGAACATAATTGATGGGAATATTTTTTTCGGAAGCCAAAGTCCTGATCTGGCTGATGGCTTCGCCGGTTGCCTTCTGGTTCAGATAGATCCTGTCTAATGCGGTACCGGTCCTTATTGCATCGGTCACTGCTTTTCTGCCAATGACAAGCGAAGATTTTTTGGGCCTGTGCTGCGGTCTGAAATTTTTCACGCTTCAAAAATAGGTCTACTCAAACTAACGCTGGCGCTGTTTTTTCGTAAGGGCAAAAGGAAGGGAGCCCAGAATAAATAGAACAACGCAACCGATGAGAACAAATTTGATCAGCGCACAGTAGAAAACGATTTGCAAAACGGAAGCATTGAATCGTCCATTCAGCACGAGCAGCATGAGAAAATTTTCACACACATCAAAAAAAGCTGCAGAAAGGGCCAGCGCACTAAAGCTGTTGCTCCATTTGCTCCAGTTGGTCCTGCTTTTTATGAAGAGGCACGCCGTAACAAAGAACCAGCCATAGGCGGCGATAAAGACAAAGTCGACGTAAATATTGTTATTGATATCAGAAGGGTTCCAAAAGACGCGAAGCTGGTTCAGCCGGCCTTCAGTTCTTGCGAATTCAAGGTCAATAATTCCGCGTGCGCTCACCGGTGTCACCAGCGAATGCCCCAGTATCCGCATCACGATGATCATTATAATCACACAAGCGAATGAAATGACGAGGTTGCGCTTCATGCATTGAAAATAAAAAACCTCTGTCAAAGAACAGAGGTTTCTAATGCCGGGTACTATTTTATTTTAATCCAAAAGCCTTTTTCACTCTTGGAACATAATCCAGTTTCTCCCAGGTAAAGAGCTCAACCTTTTTCTTGACGATCTTTCCGCCAGGCTGAACAAACTCCTTCGTAACAACTTCAGGCTTGCGGCCCATATGACCATAGGCGGCAGTTTCGCTATAAATGGGGTTACGCAGCTTGAGTCGTTGTTCGATGAAATAAGGTCGCATATCAAAGATGCCTTCAACAATTTTTGCGATCTCGCCGTCGGACATGTCAACCTTTGCAGTTCCATAAGTATTGACGTTGATGCTTGTGGGCTGTGCAACTCCAATGGCATACGAAACCTGTACCAACACTTCGTCGCAAACACCTGCTGCCACGAGGTTTTTGGCAATATGGCGCGTGGCATAAGCAGCAGAACGGTCCACCTTGGATGGGTCTTTGCCACTGAAAGCACCACCACCGTGCGCACCCTTGCCACCGTAGGTGTCAACAATGATCTTGCGACCGGTTAAACCCGTATCACCGTGCGGACCACCGATTACAAATTTTCCTGTGGGGTTGATATGATATTTGATGTTGTCGTTGAAAAGCTTTGCGTATTTTTTGTACTTCGCCTTCACCCTCGGGATGAGGATATTGATGATATCCTGCTTGATCTTCTGCTGCATTTTTGCTTCCGTGTCGAAATCATCATGCTGTGTAGAGACAACAATGGCATCGATCCGTACGGGCTTGTTGTTGTCATCATATTCCAGGGTTACCTGGCTTTTCGCATCGGGACGCAGGTATTTGATCTGTTTGTCTTCTCTTCTTAGCGCGGCAAGTTCCTGCAGGATCTTATGGGCAAGATCCAATGCCAATGGCATATAATCCTCGGTTTCATTAGAGGCATAGCCAAACATCATTCCCTGGTCGCCGGCCCCCTGCTCTTCCTTTTTCTTCTTGTCAACACCCTGGTTGATATCGGAAGACTGCTCGTGAATGGCTGAAAATATTCCGCAGGAATTGGCTTCGAACATGTATTCACTCTTCGTGTATCCAATCTTCCTGATCACCTCCCGGGCTATGTCCTGAACATCGAGATAGGCTTTCGACTTAACCTCCCCTGCCAGTACCACCTGTCCGGTTGTTACAAGGGTTTCGCAGGCCACTTTTGCCTGTGGATCAAATGCAAGAAAATTATCAATAAGGGCATCAGATATCTGGTCAGCTACTTTGTCCGGGTGACCTTCAGACACGCTTTCAGATGTAAATAAATAAGGCATAATACAAATAGATTAGAAGCAGTACTTTAATAATTAGGCTGCAAATATAATTACCAGCAGTTAGAGGTTTGAATATATTATTCTAAGGCGCAGGCGAACGTTCGGATCAGGGTAACTTCCTCCTGCCAGCACCACCCTTCCGTCCGCAACTCTGCTGAGAATGGGAATCGCAATAGGATTTTGTGACGCGGCCAGGTTGGATGCCCAATCGAATGCTCGCAATGGTGCATATAAGCGTAATGTATCGTTGGGCTCGTGGCGGGTAACAATACCCTGCACATGTCTTGTAATATTAATGCGATACGTATTGTCCGCGTTCAGTGTGCCTCCGAAAAGATTGTATGACAGCGATCCGTCGAGACCAGGTGTGAGGTCGTTCTGAAGAATAAAGGCCGTATCTCCCGTTTTGTTGATGCGATCCAGCATTAGTCTCGCCGGAGGTGTGAAAATTTGATCCGACACAGGCACTGCCGACGGGATCTTTGTGACGATAAGCTCTGCACGGTGAATGACCTTATTACCAAAAGTGTTCAGTCCGGGAAAAAAGATGGCTCCATAAGATCCGCCCGGTGAACTCTGAATGAAGATCCTGTCGTCAGGTCCGTTGCCGTTGGCTAGATACGTATTATATGAACCGCCAGGCGAACGCCTGATGATATTGGCTTCCCCGCCGGTAGAATGTACAAAATCAAATTTTGCCGTGTCCCATGCGCCTGTGCTTTTCCGCGATCTGAAAAATACGGTGAGCTTGGTGCCGGTATCGGTAAGATTGAAATAGGCCAGTCCGCCGTTGCCGCCAAGGTTATCTACCTTAAGTGCAAGGCCGCGGAACAGTGTCTTAAAAATTGAATCGGATTTGAAGCCCCCATTTGCGCCTGAAGAAATATCATAGCCGGCCAACCGGGTTCCAAGCGTTTTGGCGAGTGGTATGCGTAATACATTCGCAACCTTCGGTGTGTCTACCTTGAAGCCAACACCAAAGCTGTCGTTTAGGGTATTGATGATATAAGTTTTTGATCCCAGTTCGGAACCTGTGGTGGCAATATCGGGCGCCGAAAAACGATGTCCCGTGGTATCATTGAATCCTGCATTCTGATCGATCTCAAAAACATGGACCTTATGTTGGCTATTGGTATCGCCGTAAGCACCTTTGTACGCAAGTGAAAGGATGACCGAGTCAATTTGAAGCGAGTCGGGATTGTTTGGTGCAGTAGTTACAAAAGGATAAGTGCCATATGAAGCGGCACTGACATTGAAATAAACTTCAGCTTTGGTGGTTCCAAATTCCGGATCATTTAAAGTGCCAAGTGCTACCTGGTCCCTATAAGAAAGTTTGGCTGTATCATTAAAAGGCGCATTGTTCGACTGCGCGGCTAGCAGGGTGTCAAAAGTGTTGATGTTGTCTACGGCTGGAATGAGATCACCGCCAAGTTCAGTGGCTTCGTTTATTT
>DATMHB010000736.1:0-5127 GCA_035555175.1 Flavisolibacter sp.
AAAAGAGCTATTCTTCGGCAGGCTCTACTGATTCTAAATGAGCTGTTTCTCACCTGCACGTTAAGGTCTCAAACTATGAATAGGGAAAACACGAAAGTCATGGACGGCATTTCAAATAATGGCCGGACCGGACATGGCTACTACCTAACACCCGGGGACCGAACCTATGTGGTGGGAACACAGGACGGCAATTTCCCGGATCTTGGTTCACACGTTGAAGGCGAAATGGGAGGCCTCTGGATGCAACCCATAAAATTGCTGGATGGCTTTTGGATGAAGGTTTCCGATGCCGCAGCCGGAACTGCTTCCTGGTTGAATGAAGCCAAAGAATTCGTCAATTATCCCTATGGCAATAAATTTATTTACGCACCGATCCTTGATGGGATCAAGGTAGAACGGTTTCAATTTAGTCCCCAGGGAAAACAAGGCGTTGTAGTCCGTTACAACTTGAAGAATACATCTGGCCGGCTGCGCAGATTGAACCTCGGCTTTGTTATTAAGACGGACCTTAGTCCGGTATGGTTCTCCAAAGAGAATAATATCCTTGACGCTTCAGATTCCGTCAGCTGGGATGCCAGCCGGCAGATATTCGTTGCGCACGACACAAGGAACCCCTGGTTTACAGTATGGGGTTCAACACTACATGCAACGGGTCACAGTACCAAGGTCACTGCCCCTTTTCAAACAAAAGGAGCAGGCAGAGCTGGCGCGACGTACTACAGCATAACATTAAAGCCCGGACAAAATATTTCGGCCGTTTTCGTTATCGCCGGATCCAATCTGGATATAAAAAAAGCCAAAACCACTTATGATGATATTTTAAAGCATCATGTCAAGATGCTTTCTGATAAAAAGGATCATTATTCAGCTATCGTTAGGCGTGCCGCAATAGAGATCCCCGACAAGAAATTTCAGCAAGCCTACAATTGGGGGAAGCTGAACATAGAATGGTTGGTGAGCGAATTACCTGGCATTGGCGGTTTTCTTGGTGCCGGTGCGATCGAATATCCCTGGTTGTTCGGTTGTGATAATTCTTATGCCTTGCAGGGAGTGGTAGCGACCGGCGATCAAGCGCTGGCCAAGTCAACCCTCAGGGTCATAAAAAATGTTTCAGAAAAGGTAAACGGGAACGGGCGCATCATTCACGAAATGTCATCAAACGGTTTCGTCGGCAATAAGGGCAATACGCAGGAAACACCCCTCTTTGCTATAGCTGTATGGAAAGTTTTTGAATGGACAGGCGACGAGCCTTTCCTGAAAGAAATGTACCCATACATTAAAAAGGGGATCAACTGGCTGCTCACGGAACAGGATCAAAATCGGAATATGTTCCCCGAAGGCTATGGCATTATGGAGGTGAAGGGTTTGAACGCCGAACTGATCGACGTTGCTGTATACACACAACAGGCATTGGAGGTTACGGCGAAGATGGCCTCCATTTTAAAAGAGCCTTCAGTACAGAAAGAATATTTTCAGAAGGCGATGCTCCTGAAAGACAAGATCAATGATGAGTTCTGGGATGAAACCGCAGGCAGCTACTGCGATTTTTTTGGAACACGCGAGCAGGCAATTTCCACAGCGCAGGGCGCAATGGAACAAATCCACACCGAAAAATCAGCAGGGTCCAACTCAGCTAAATTATCGAAAAAACAGGCGTTCTATGCAAATCTCGTGAAGGAATTTTCACAATTACCGCAAGGCACGGAAAAGGGCTGGTTTACAAACAAGAACTGGGTGATCAGCACGCCGGCAGAAACAGCAATCGCACCGACCGATAAAGCGCTGCGGTTATTGAATAAAGTGCGCAATGAACATTGCGGTCCGTACGGTCCCTATCTCTCGGCCGTTGAGGGGCAGTATATGATGACGATCGCTACAGGCGTGCAGGCGATGGCTGAATGCGCTTATGGACGAACCGATGAAGCGATGTGGTACGTGAACAAGATCGTTGAGACGTTCGGCCGGGTGCTGCCGGGGTCTATTTCTGAGATGATGCCTGATTATGGCTGTCCCGTACAGGCCTGGACCATTTATGGTCTGGCATCGCCGCTCATTACCCATGTTTTTGGAATCCATCCCGATGCTTACCAAAGAACAATCGATTTTGCTCCGCATCTTCCGTCGAAGTGGGACCATATTAGCATCACTAACCTGCCCGTGGGAAGCAATTCCCTTTCGTTCGAAGTAACCAAAACCGAAAACCAGATACAGTACAAAATTTTTGCGAAAGAAGACGGGTGGAAGTACAGGCTCAGTGTGAAGGGCCTTGCGGGTCATAATTATACTGTGAACGATAAGAGTATGACGGCAGCCTCAGACCAGATCACCCTGCAAGGAATAGAAAACACAATCGTTATAAGGCTTTGACCGATTTTAAAGATCTTCCAATCCCACTGCGTCACGCCCCTTTTGTAGCTGGCTTTCCAATTGCCGCTATTTAGAAAGATGCAATTTCATGAATACTGATATCAGGTTGTAATAAATACGAACATGGCTGTACCAAAAACGTACAACTATCTGCGTGTCGTTTTTTTCAACTGATTGATAGTCATGAACAGTAATAAACCGGTATTCCTTTGGTGGCTTAGACCACAATACGGTATTTGTATGTTTAAAAACTATTTCAGGACGGCATTTAGAAGTTTGATCCGAAACCGGAATTATGCTATTATCAACATCGCCGGGCTGGCCGTGGGTATTGCAGTTTGTACCTTGATCTTTATCATTATACAATTTCAGACAAGCTTTGACAATTTTCACTCAAAGAAAGATCGGATCTATCGTGTGCTAACCGAATATCACCGTCCGGACGCGGCAGATATTTCTTATGGCAAGGGCATTCCTTTTCCAATGCCGAAAGGATTGAAAACGGCCTTTCCGCAAATAGAACAAGTGGCTCCCATCTATGCGAGTCACAATGACGAGTTACAGGTGATCGATGCAAATGGAACGCCTGTCAGGAATTTTAAGGAGCAGAGCGGTGTATTTTATACCGAGCCGTCTTTCTTTAGAATATTTGATTTCCCCCTCCTCGCAGGCACCTATGCTTCACTTAAAGACCCGAATAATGCTTTGCTTACAAAAGAGATCGCAGAAAAGTATTTCGGCGACTGGAAAACAGCAATGGGCAGAACGATTAAACTAACCGGATCATATCGTATCGGTGCGGCACTGTTTCAGTTCCCCTCAATAACCCTGAAAGTGTCAGGCGTTCTGGCAACGATACCGGCCAATACTGACTTCCAGCTCAAACTGGTGGTTGCTTTTGGCACAGATTTCACCGGCGACAAAATAACCGGACTACAAAATCCCGATTGGAATGGAACGGCGCCCGAGTTTGGGTGCTACGTTCTCTTGCCATCAAATATTTCTGCCGAAAATTTTAATCAGCAGTTAAGGGCATACTCAAAAAAGATGGCATCGCCCGGCAACAACGACAGTCATTTGGTACAACCATTAAGCGCGGTGCATTATGATACACAAACAGGTGACTACAGCAATAAAACCATCAGTCGTGAATTGCTCAATGTATTGTGGCTTATTGCCGCATTCATTCTGTTAATTGCCTGCGTGAACTTTACCAACCTTTCTACTGCACAAGCTGTTAATCGCGCGAAGGAGGTTGGCATAAGAAAGGTTTTGGGCAGCAATAAATTTCAATTGCAGATCCAATTCATCATTGAAACCTTTTTGATGACCGCGGCTGCTGTGACATTTGCGGTGATCATTACAGCGCTTACACTGCCCTCTTTAAATCAACTTTTAGAACTTTCGCTTTCGTTCAAAGTATTGGACGATATGCCGATTACTGTTTTCCTTTTGACAGTGACGGCCGTTGTAACGGCTTTGGCCGGTTTTTATCCTTCTATTGTTCTTTCGCGTTTCAACCCTGTTCTTACTTTAAAAAGCAAGGTCAACGCCCATACTGCAAAGGGAATATCTTTAAGACGGGGGCTAGTGGTGTTTCAGTTCGTCATTGCGCAGGCACTTATCATAGGGACGCTGGTTATCGTAAAACAAATGGATTATTTTATGAATCAGCCGTTGGGATTTGATAAGGATGCAATTGTAAATGTTCCTTTTCGTCCGGACAAAACAGGAGGCAAGCTGACGGACTATTTAAGGCAACAGTTATTGTCCGTAAACGGAGTGCAGGCAGTAAGCTTCAGTTCCAACACGCCCGTTGAAGATGATAACGATATGTGGACGCCATTTAAATTTGACGGCGCATTAAGGGATGCAGGCTTTAATGCTATAACCAAGTTCGCCGACAATGAATACGTGTCGACCTATAAATTATCGCTGGTAGCGGGAAGGAATTTGCAACCCTCCGATCCGACAAGAGAATTTTTGGTAAATGAGTCACTCGTGACAAGATTAGGTTTTAAACACCCCGAAGAAATATTGAACAAGGAAATAACCTTATTTGGCGATCAAATAAAATGTCCGGTTGTTGGCGTATTGAAAGATTTTAATGACAGATCTCTTCACCATGATCTTGCACCCCTGCTTATTACCACAAACATTACCATGTACCGCCAGGCGGCCATCAAGCTTGCAACGACAAATATGGCTTCCACCATGCAATCTGTTAAGAAAATTTGGGAACAAACGTTTCCCGATTACGTTTATGAATACAGGTTTTTGGATGATAAAATTGAAAGCTTTTACAAACAGGATAGCCAATTGGCGCAGTTATATAAAATCTTTGCCGCCATCGCCATATTCCTCAGCTGTCTTGGCCTATATGGTTTAGCCTCGTTCATGGCAGTGCAGAGAACAAAAGAAGTCGGTATTCGTAAAGTGCTCGGCGCAACAGCAGGCAATATCGTTTATCTGTTTTCAAAAGAATTCCTGATCCTCATTGCAATTGCCTTTACGATTGCTACACCTATCGCGTGGTATTGCATGGACCAGTGGTTGCAAGAATATGTGTACCGCGTCAGCATCAGTTGGTCGCTATTTTTGACAGGCGGAGTTCTTGCGCTTATTATTGCTTTAGCAACGATAAGTGTGCAGGCTATAAAAGCTGCCATGGCAAACCCTGTAAAGAATCTGAAAGCGGAGTAGGCAAAACGGCTTTTATTTGGATGGGATCAGCCGGACATAATATAATGTACCCGGCCG
>DATMHB010000737.1:0-3685 GCA_035555175.1 Flavisolibacter sp.
CCCGCCGTGAATAAGAAGAATGCCTCGTCTTTTTGTTGCCTATTCAGTTACAAGGACTGCTATGTCCGGTGTAGAATCTCCATTGAAGTCTGCCTGCAAAAAAGCCGGTTCAAGAAAAGGAGCAATGACATATTTTTTGTCCAGTCCTTTGTTCTTGAACATGTCGGAAAACCAATTTGGCAATGTCTTGGTTTGGCTGTGTCCAGCGGTAAGGGTCAAAAGAAATAGCGTCAAAAGGAAGAGTCTCATAAAATTTGTGCTGACGATCGGGGTTTGGTGAAGCTGTTTTCGCTGACTACTCATTTGAAGTTGAATTTAGCACTTAGGCGCTATTTGCGAGCCTATATTGGCTGAAGAGCCTTTTCTATTCAATTTAATATCCACCGGTTGTAAAAAAACCTTCTTCCGGGTAATTAGCTTGCCCGAATATCGCCGATCACAATTTTATCTCCTGCTTGCAACATTTGCAAGCCATTTTTGATGCTGGTTTCAAAGATGTTCCGAACATTTCGATAATTTAAAATAATAACTCAGTGTTGCATAACTGGTAAACTAAAATTATCGACTGATACGCGGTCATCACTTTTCCAACAGCTTAAGAATGCGCTAACACACAAAAGGCCCCGGCC
This sequence comes from Flavisolibacter sp., assembly GCA_035555175.1. Lineage (GTDB taxonomy): Bacteria > Bacteroidota > Bacteroidia > Chitinophagales > Chitinophagaceae > Flavisolibacter. The sequence continues at coordinate 630 of DATMHB010000737.1, forward strand.
CATGGCCGGAACCCTTTTTTTTCTCTCCCTGCGCCGGCATTACCCGGATCAGGTTCAATGGGTATGATCTCAGATTTTTGAAATAAAACCACCCCGCGAGAAATTTCTTATTGCCTTTATCGAAAATTAAGTGCCAACTATCCATTGATGATCTCGCCGCCATTGGGATGAAGTACCTGCCCGGTCATATAGCTTGCATCCTCCGACGCAAGGAACAGGTAAGAAGGCGCCACCTCTGCAGGTTCGCCGGCACGCTTCATCGGCACATCACTCCCGAAAGTTGAGACCTTCTTCTTATCAAAGCTGCCCACGATCAAGGGTGTCCAGATGGGACCAGGCGCCACGGCATTGACGCGGATGCCTTTGTCGATTAAACTACCCGCCAAACTTCTTGTAAACGTCAGGATAGCACCCTTCGTGGCCGAGTAATCGATGAGTGATGGACTTCCACGGTAGGCAGTCACCGAAGTGGTGTTGATAATGCAGCCGCCTTTTTTTAAATGGGGCAGTGCAAACCTGGTAATGCGGAACATGGAAATGATATTGGTCTCAAAAGTTTCATAGAGCTGATCATCTGTGATATCGGTGAGCGATTTTTGCTCGGTTTGCGTAGCAGCATTGTTCACGAGTATATCGAGCTTACCATATTTTTTGATCGTTGCATTGACGACCTTTTCACAGGTCCGCTCCTTTCGGATATCGCCGGGAATCAGAAGGCATTGTTGCCCGAATTCTTCCTCTACCATTTTTTTTACTTCCTCTGCATCCTGATCCTCCTTTAAATACGAAATGGCCACATCAGCGCCTTCTTCTGCAAACAACAGCGCCACCGCTTTGCCTATTCCGCTATCACCCCCCGTGATCAGCGCGACCTTTCCGGCGAGTTTTTTCTTCGGTTGAGGTTTGATGGCAACTGGCTTTGGCTCCATCTTCTGTTCTATACCCGGCATGCGTTGGCTCTGCGGTTTGCGGATCTTTTTTGATTCCCCTCCTTTCTGCATAATTTTTTCAAATGGTACAGAAATTATTATACCATTCGTACAGCTCTTCCCTTATTTTTGCAGGCCTGTCGGGGGAATTAGCTCAGCTGGCTAGAGCGCTTGCATGGCATGCAAGAGGTCGTCGGTTCGACTCCGATATTCTCCACTTTCGCGCGCCGGAGCTTTAGCCGGGGCGTGGTGCGAATTTTCAGCTCTTCATTTCCGGCGCGCTTTGGCGGACTCGGTCCACGTATAGCATTGCTGAATTTTCTTAAGAAGCTTTAAAGCCGCCTTCGGGTGGCTTTTTTATTTTTGTTATTAATGCGGGCACGAGCTGCTTGCAACTGCCGAAAGCTTTCGGGAAAGAGGCCGTTGGTTCGACTCCGCTCTTCCCTATATTTTCCTTTTGAAGTTCCTACGCTTTCGCGATCGGAACTGCTGCCACGGTTTTTGAATTTATCACAACAAATTTCCCCTGCGCTTGTTCGGGATATTTTGGTAACTAACCTGCCACACATGATGACACAAGCCTGGCGCGATCAAGTGTAACACAAGAATGGCAAGCAAATTAATGGCAGGCACAAAACCGATGACGTCCATTATTTCTTACCCCGACAAGAATCATAACCTTGCAAAGGAAAAGCCGCTTTGTGTGGCAATAGCTGATAGCGGCTGCGCAGGCCGCGGCAATGCTTCATGATCTGCCATTGACACTTCAATCAATAAATATTACTTCAATTCCGGGCATAAGTAACATGAAGTGTTACGAAGGATGCACCTCGCGCAAGTAAACGCCGGTCAATACAATATTCACACGCTCGCCTGACCCGTATGCCATCGAATATTCGCATTTGGCCACGGTAATTGTCGCATTCGCACCGCCCATGTCACCGCTTTCCTGCCGAGATTTGCATCGAACAAATAAAATACTATGAGAAAAATAACGGTTCTGTCAATGATCACATTAGATGGCGTTTTGCAGGCGCCCGGCGGACCTAAGGAAGATACCTCAGGCGGTTTTAAGTACGGCGGCTGGACGAAACCTTATGGCGACGACGTTTACGGTGAAGTGGTGCAAAAAGAGCTGCAACCGGCGGACTATCTTTTAGGCCGGAAAACATTTGAGATCTGGGCGGGCTATTGGCCTGAACACGGAGATTTTTGGCCCGGCATAAATGAGGGCACAAAATACGTGTTCTCGAAAAGCTTGAAAAAGTCGGATCCCCTGATCACCGGGTGGAAAAATTCGGTATTAATAAAGAACGTCGCGGATATTAAAAAGCTGAAAAGTTCCAAAGGTGCTGACATCCAGGTTTGGGGTAGCAGTAAGCTCATTCAATTGCTACTCAAGAATGACCTTGTAGACGAGCTGAGACTCAAAATTCATCCCCTGACCCTCGGTAAGGGAAAAAAGCTTTTTGAAAACGGACCGGTTGCGGCTGCATTTACACTAACAGAGCATATTGTTACGCCGGCGGGAGTGATCATTGCCTGTTACAAACGCGCAGGAGAAGTCAAAACCGGTACTGTTGGCGACTGAAGAAAAATAAAATCAGAATACTTATTTTGTAATTCATCAAAAGGAAGTACTGAGAATCGCTTCGCGGCCGCGTTATCGTCACGTTTTCAAAACCATACTGAACCGCGGCTTGCAGGTTTTAAATTTGAATAATAATCATCTTCCAAAATGGATAATACAAGAGTATTTAAAATGTCATTTGCCGGGGTCTATCCGCTTTATATAAAAAAAGCGGAGAAAAAGGGGCGAACCAAACAAGAAGTTGACACCATCATTTGCTGGCTCACAGGATATGACCAACGCGGCTTGAAGCAACAGATCGACAAGAAAACTGATTTCGAAACTTTTTTTGCGCAAGCGCCTCAGATCAATCCGAATGCTTCCAAAATCACCGGTGTCATTTGCGGCTACCGGGTAGAAGAGATCGAAGACAGCCTGATGCAAAAGATCCGTTATCTGGATAAGCTGGTGGATGAACTGGCAAAAGGAAAAGCAATGGAAAAAATTTTAAGGAAATAGTACATTAGTAATGCTGCTCACAAGACAAAACACTAGTA
>DATMHB010000738.1:0-18057 GCA_035555175.1 Flavisolibacter sp.
GAACAACTGTATGCTTCGATATAAAAAAACGATGTAAATGAAAAGTATGAAGGCGCCGCCGAGCAATCCGTATTCTTCGATGAGGGTGGCAAAAATATAATCGTTATATGCCTGGGGTAAAAAATTCCTGGCTTCACCATTGCCCGGCCCTCTGCCAATAAGGCCTCCTCTTGCAATAGCGATCTTCGCCTGGTTTACCTGGTAATGATCGTCGTCTGCGTCTTTAGATCCATAGATGAAATTTTCGACGCGGCCGATCCAGGTGTCAACACGCGCAAATAGTCTTGATGATTTCTCTTTTGCTGTAACCGCTGTTTCTTCCGGAGCGGATTTGTGCCTGATCACTGCAGCCATGATGAGGAACGCAACCGGAATGAGTGCGCAACCGATGATCAAGGCGAGATGCTTACTGCTTACTCTGCCTATGAACATCAGGAGCATGCAGCTGGAACCGAGAAGCAATGCGGTTGACAGGTTGGCTGGCGCAATCAGCAGGCAGGTTACCGCAACTGGCAACATCACCGGCAGAAATCCCTTTTTAAAATCTTTGATCTTATTTTGCTTGCGGCTTAACAGTCGCGCAAGGAACATGAAGAGGGCGAGCTTCGCAAGGTCTGAAGTCTGCATCGTCATGTTGATGATCGGCAGCCTGATCCAGCGGCTGCCTTCATTCAGGGTAACGCCAAACAATAAGGTATAAAGCAGTAGTGGAATGGAAAGCAGGAACAAGATCTTCGCCACCTTTGAATAGATGGTATAATTGACCCTGTGGGCAAAATAAATCACGCAAAATCCTATAGCAATAAAAGCAATCTGTTTAAAAAGGTAAACTTCCGTGTTACCCTTATACATTTTGTAAGCAAGCGAGCCGGTTGCACTATACACTACAAGCAATGAAACCAATACAAGCAGGAGCACAAGGGCCCAGATGACCTTGTCGCCCCGCGTACTTTTCAGGATGGTCGCCGGCTTCAGGCCGGTGAGTTCGGAAAAACGTATGTCCGATGACTGACTCATAAATTCTTTACAGCTTCTTTGAATTGCACACCCCTGTCCTCATAATTTTTAAAGAGATCGAACGATGCGCAGGCCGGACTTAACAGCACGACGTCACCCACCGTTGAAAGCCGGAAGGCAGCATTCACAGCCGCTTCAGCACTAGCGGTATCAACAATGGTGGCTACCTTTCCTTCAAACGCCTGGTGGATCTTCGAATTATCAATACCCATGCAAACGATCGCCTTTACTTTTTCACGGGCCAGGTCGTAAAGGAGCGTATAGTCATTGCCCTTGTCAATGCCTCCAAGTATGAGCACCGTTGGCTTCGTCATGCTTTCCAGCGCATACCAGGTCGAGTTTACATTGGTGGCTTTACTGTCATTGACGAACTCCACGCCACGCACCGTGGAAACAGGTTCCATCCGGTGTTCGAGGTTCTCGAATGTCTGAACCGCTTCCCGGATCTTATTCTTCCGGATGTCCATCGTTGCGCCGGCCACACTTGCTGCCATGGTATTATATTGATTGTGCTTGCCTTTGAGGGCAAAATCATAAATGCTCATTTGCTGCTGCTCTCCGTTCACTTTTATGTGCAGCTCATCGTCTTTGATGTATCCGCCCTTTTCAACTTTTTGCTTCATACTGATCGGTAATTGGTTTGAATTAATTTGGTTTCGTTCTAAATAATTTTTGATCACCTCATCATCAAGATTATAAATGAAATGGTCCTTTGAAGTCTGGTTCATCGTAATGCGAAACTTGCTCCTGATATAATTCTCGAACTTGTACTCATAGCGGTCCAGGTGGTCTTCGCTGATATTGAGCAAAACGGCTACATCGGGCCGGAAGCTTTCAATGTCATCGAGCTGAAAAGAGCTGATCTCGGCCACATAAAGCGCTTTGGGGTCTTCGGCCACCTGCCTTGCGAAAGAATAGCCGATGTTTCCAACGAGGGCACAATCAAGACCGGCACTCTTGCAAATGTGATAGGTCAATGCCGTGGTGGTGGACTTCCCATTGCTGCCGGTGATGGCGATGATCATGCTGCTACCCTTGTGCCTGAAAGCGAGCTCGATCTCGCTGATGATGGGAATACCTTTCGCCCGGATCTTCTTCACCCATTCATTCTTTTCAGGAATGCCCGGGCTCTTCACCACCTCATCTGCGTTCAACAATTGCGTTGCATCGATCTCCTTTTCAAGGAACCTGATGCCCGCTTCGAGCAGTTCGTTACGATAACCATTTTTCAAAGAGCCTTCATCCATCAGCATCACCTCGTAGCCTTGCGCTTTTGCCAGCAGAGCTGCGCCTGTTCCGCTTTCTCCTCCGCCTAATATGACCAGTCTTTTATTCATGCCTTAGCTCATGTTGTACGGAAAGATTGGTTCTTCATCAGCATTGCATTGTTGCACCACAAAATCTTTGGACCCTGGCTTTTCATAGTCCTCCTGTCGACGGTGGTTTTTCAATTCAGTCTTTTATCTCAACTTCAACGTCACAATTGACACAACAACACATAATATGGTAACGATCCAAAACCTTGTTACGATCTTGGCTTCGTGATATCCTTTCTTTTGATAATGGTGGTGCAGCGGACTCATTAAAAAAATCCTTTTGCCCGTTCCATATTTCCGTTTTGTGTATTTGAAATAGCTTACCTGCGCCATTACGCTGATATTCTCAACGAGGAACACACCGCAGATAACCGGTATCAATAATTCTTTGTGTACAATGATGGCCAGTGCGGCGATCAGCCCGCCAAGTGTCAGGCTTCCGGTGTCGCCCATGAATACCTGTGCAGGGTAGGAATTATACCAAAGAAAGCCAATGCAGGCACCGATCATCGCGCCGATAAAAATGGAAAGTTCCGCAAGGTTGGGTATGTACATGATATTGAGGTAATCGGCAAAAACAAGGCTGCCGCTTGCGTAGGCGAAAATGCCGAGGCAAACGCTGATGATGGCCGAGGTGCCTGTTGCCAAACCGTCAAGTCCATCGGTGATGTTGGCCCCGTTCGATACTGCCGTTACAATAAAAATGACAATGAGTATATAAAGGATCCAGGTGTAGTCGCGCCACGAAGAAGGCAGCAGCTTTGCGTAATTGAATTCGTGCCCTTTCACAAAGGGGATGGTGGTGGTAAATGATTTTGCGGGAACAAAATATTTTGTCTTCCCATTAAATGTTTTAGTGATTACGGTTGAATCCGCGGTTTGCCGTGATCCCTGGTATTCTCTCCATACTTTTACATTTGGATTGAAATACAGCGTAGCGCCAACCACCACACCAAGCATTAACTGCCCGAAGATCTTGAACTTGCCTGCAAGACAATCGCTATCGCCCTTTTTGTATGCCACTCCTTTTTGTTGCGCCAGCTTTTTCGCGCGCAGCTTCAGGTAATCATCAATGAAACCGATGGCGCCAAGCCAGATGGTACTGAAGATCATCAGCCGCACATAAACCTTATTCAGGTCGGCAAGCAGAAGGGTTGGAATGAGAATAGCCAGAATAATGATGATGCCACCCATAGTGGGCGTACCTTTCTTCTGCTGCTCTCCGGCCAGTCCCAGGTCACGCACGCTTTCGCCGATCTGTTTGAACCGGAGATAGTTGATCAGCTTCTTTCCGTACACCGTAGTGATCACAAGCGATAAAATAACAGCCATCAACACACGAAATGTGATGAACTGAAACAGGCCCACACCGGGGAAGTGTATGTTCTCTGCCTCAAACCATCTGAATAAGTGATACAGCATGTTATTTTTTTTCCTTGTTCTTTTTGATTATTCAGTTTTATTTTCCCAGCTCATCAAACATTTCCTTCAGCACCTCCTTATCATCAAAATGGTGCTTCACACCTTTGATCTCCTGGTATTTTTCGTGTCCTTTGCCGGCAATCAATACAATGTCCTCGGGCTTCGCCATGCTCACTGCCGTCTTGATGGCCTGCTTGCGATCGGCAATCGCTATATATTTTCTTTTGGCGGCCGTGTTCAGCGTGGCTTCCATTTCCTTTAGGATTTCCATGGGGTCCTCGCTGCGCGGGTTATCACTTGTGAAAATCACCCTGTCGCTGTGCTCGCAGGCCACTTCGCCCATCACGGGCCTTTTGGTTTTGTCGCGGTCGCCGCCGCAGCCAACCACCGTGATCACCTGCTCGTAGCCCTGTTTTAATTTTTTGATCGTACCGAGGACATTGAGCAGCGCATCAGGTGTATGCGCATAATCCACGATACCGATCACTTTGTCTTTGGGTGAAATTGTATAATCAAACCTTCCTTCCGCGCCGGTCGTATTGCTAAGGCAACGCAGGATATGACTCTTGTCCTCGCCCAGGCAAACAGCCGCGCCATAAACGGCGAGAAGGTTATAAGCATTGAATTCGCCTATCAAACGGAAATGCACTTCCATATCATTCACCGTCATTACCAATCCGGTCAGGCTGTTCTCCAGGATCTTCCCTTTGAAATCGGCGGATGTCTTAAGACTATAGCTGTATTTTTTTGCAGGTGTGTTCTGAAGCATTACCTGCCCACGCTTGTCATCAAGATTCGTAATGGCAAATGCAGTAGAAGGCAGATGATCAAAGAAGGCCTTCTTTGCTTTAATGTATTCGTCAAATGTTTTGTGGTAGTCGAGGTGATCATGGGTGATGTTGCTGAACAACCCGCCGGCGAACAACAATCCTGCGATCCGGTGCTGATGAATGGCATGAGAACTTACTTCCATGAAAGCAAAAGCACACCCCTCGTCAACCATTTGACCCAGCAGCGCATTGAGGCTGACGGCATCCGGAGTAGTATGCGTTGATGGAATGACCTTTTCTCCAATCTGGTTCTCTACGGTGCTGATCAATCCGCACTTGAAACCAAGACACGTGAACAACTTGAACAACAAAGTAGCGATCGTCGTTTTGCCATTAGTTCCCGTAACTCCTACGAGCTGCAGCTGGTGCGTGGGCTGTCCATAAAAATTATGCGCGATCATTCCGGCTGCTTCTGCACTGTTCGTAGTTTGGACATAGGTAACGCCGGGATTGATCTCAGCGGGCATTTCTTCGCATACGACGGCCACTGCACCGAGCCCGATCGCATTTGCAATAAACCTGTGTCCATCAACCGCAACGCCCTTCACTGCAATGAATAGGCTTCCCGCTCTAACCTTGCGTGAATCGATCTGGACGTCGGAAACATCAACACTCGTATTACCGGACAGTGCCGTAGTGTGAACCCTATATAATATGTCGCTTAGCTTTTTCAATTCAACAGCACTGTTATTGTTTGATTTTTACTGACTGGTGATCCGGGCAGAACGTCCTGCGCCACCACCTTTCCCCTGCCCTTCACACATACTTTCAGATTCATATTCTCGAGGAGATATATGGCATCCTTCAGCGTCATGTTGTGCAGGTCGGGCATCGTGTTTGCGGCTACAGATTCCTGTTTTACCACCGGTTTGAAGTTCCTGTTGTATACCAGGCTCCATCCTTTGTTGCCCGAAGAATCGACGTGCGACACATTAAGGTCACCCAGCACCTGCTTTACATCAGGTGTATATCCCGCCCATGCGTATACACTGCTGTCGGCCTTCACTTGCACAGGTTGATTGTTCCTGCCTTGCACATACTGTGCATAGAATCTCATAGCGATCTCTTTGAAAACTGGTGCTGCCAGCTTACCACCAAAGTGCTCAACGGCATGTGGTTTTGTTTTAATGACCACGATACATGTGTACTCTGGCTGATTCGAAGGGAAATAACCAACGAATGAAGCCTGGTATACACCATCGGAATAACCGAGAGTGCCGTCGGCAACGTGCGCCGTTCCGGTCTTCCCGGCAACTGGAAAAGGAAAATCTTTGAACACATCTTTTGCTGTTCCTTCCGAAACTACCGCGTCCATACATTCTCTTGCAGCCCTGACCACTGCAGGCTTACACAGCTCTTCTTCAAGCACCACCGGCTCAAATGATTTTACTGTGATGCCGTTGCTTTTGATGCTGTTTACCAGATATGGCTTCATCATTTTGCCGTCATTGGCAATTGCATTGTACAGCATCAGCGTATGCAGGGGGCTGACTTCAATAGCGTAGCCAAAGCTGGCCGTGATCATGGCATGGAGACCTTCTTTATTGCGCTTTAGTCTCGGAAGGACAGGGGCATCTTCGCCGAGAAGGTCGATGCCCGTCCTTTTGTCCAGATGAAATTTTATCAAATAGTTCTTGTAGAGGTCTGGTTCGGAAGCGAATGCTTTGTAAGCCAACTTGCTCATACCAACATTCGAGCTGTGTGCGAAACATTCCTTTACAGTTTCAAGAGGTTTTGGCTGAGGCTCGGCATCATTCACGTTGCGCACACCAACATATTCGGTGCCGGTGGAACCCACTTCAACGAGATCGTTGATCTTGCTGCTGCCATGATCGAGCACGGCAAGCAGCGTTGCCAGCTTAATGGTTGATCCCGGCTCATTTGTTTGCAACGCATAGTTCAGTGTTTCGGCATAATTACCATTCTTGTCTCTGCCAAGATTCGCAATGGCTTTGATCTTTCCTGTTTTTGTTTCCATTACTATGCAGCTGCCATATTGGGATTCGCTTTGGATCAGCATTTTCAACAAAGCTGATTCAACGATGTCCTGCATCTGGATGTTGATCGTCGTGTTGATATCCTTTCCGTTTTCAGGATCTATCTCGTAGCCATCAACCGGCACAGCTGCGCCTCCCGAGAGGAAGCGGACAAGCCGTTTGCCTGTAGATCCCTTCAGCAAACTGTCGTAGGTGCGCTCGAGACCCACATTTTGCGCGTTGTCGCGGGAAAGACCAATGGTGCGCCTGGCCAGCATGCCGAATGGATTCAGGCGTTTTGTTTTGATATCGGCAATCACGCCGCTTTTGTTCCGCCCGAGCCTCACAAGCGGAAATGTGCGAAAGGCTTTGTATTGTTCGAACGACAGGGCTTTCTTTAGAGGATAGTATCTATCCTTTTCGTTATAGGCTAGTTTTAATTCCTTTTTGTAGACTGCCGCCGGTTTGTCGCCGAAGAATTGCGACATGGCGATGGAAAACGAATCGATGTTCTCCTTGAAACGCTTTCCGTTTTTTTCACGCAGGCCATCTGCGCCAAAATCCACGTAGATGTCGAAGTAAGGAATGGAGGTGCTGAGCATCTGGCCGTCTTCACTGTAGATAGTGCCGCGTTCCGCATCAAGCTCTACGAACTTCTGGTGCATACTGTCCGACATACTTCTCCAGTAATGTCCCTGTACGCGTTGAATGTAGAAGGCCCGGCCGAGGACAACGAAGCTCAAAAGGACAACGCCAATGAAGCTAAGATAGACCCGCCATAATATGTCGCTTTTGATCTCCACTGCCGATCAATTGGGTTTGGTTTAATTGGTTTTTCTTTACCGAAATTTTTTTGACGCTTCAGCCGTTCGAGTAACAATCATTCTTCCCTGCTGCTGTCGATCAGCACGATCGGCGGCGTTGTTACTTCTTTTAATCCCAGCGGCTGCACAGCCTCTATCAATTCACTTTGCTTACTTCTGTCCAGAACATCACCGCGGACCGATTTATATTCGTACTGAAGTTCTTTCAACTCATTACCGGTCTTTGTGATCTCCCTGATGGTCTTATCTGCCAAATGCCCGTTGTAGATGTACAGCACCGCCAACATGGACAAGAACATAAAAAAAGGAATCTGCCTCACAACTGCTTTATAATTCAGCAGTCGTTTCCAGTGGAAGCCTCGGCCTTTTTCTCTTTTGCTATTGGATTTCATAAGCGCTCGTCAATACTTATCAATGGATACAGCTTCTGTTTATATTTTTTCAGCAACCCTCAGCTTTGCGCTGCGGGCCCTTGGATTTCTCTTGATCTCTTCACCTGTGGCAACAACCGGCTTTTTATTGACTGGCCTGAGGCTGGTCTGCCTTGTGGTTGTTGCGAAAGGATTTTCTTCTGGCTCATCGAAGGTGTTGTCGCCAAAGAAGATCTTGACCATCCTGTCTTCGATCGAATGGAAGGTGATGACCGCTATTCTTCCGCCGCTATTCAAAACGGCCGGCACCTGTTCCAGCATTTCCTTCAATGCGCCCATTTCATCATTCACCTCGATCCGCAAAGCCTGAAATACCTGTGCGAAGTATTTGTTCGGATTGCCTTTCACAACAGGACTCAGCATATTTTTCAGCCCGTCGATGGTTTTAACTGGGCCGGCCTTGCGCGCTGCTACAATGGTTCTCGCGAGCGTTTTCGAATTCGTGACCTCTCCAAACTGCTCGAACATTTTGTGCAGTTGCTGTTCAGAATATCCGTTCACGACGTCGGCTGCCGTCCTTGTTTGCCGTTGGTCCATCCGCATGTCAAGCGCTGCATCGAAACGGGTTGAAAAACCCCGGTATGCCTGGTCGAACTGATAACTGCTTACGCCAAGATCAGCGAGGATTCCGTCCACGCGGTCAAAGCCGTTCAAGCGCAGAAAGCGGTGGAGATATCGGAAGTTGTTCGCGATGAAAATGATCCGATCATCAGCTGGCAGGTTTCTTTTGGCGTCAGCGTCCTGATCAAAAGCGATCAGCCTTCCTTTTTCATTTAGCTTGCTTAGAATGGCCCTGCTGTGGCCGCCGCCACCAAACGTGCAATCAACGTAAACACCTTCGGCTTTAATGCTCAGGTGTTCGATGACCTCGCTGAGGAGAACAGGTATGTGATAAGTTGAAGATTCGTCCTTACTGCCGGGGTGTTGTTCGTCTTTTTTTTCGCCGTTGCTCTTGAACTCTTTCATTCCATTTTATTTCTGATCCTCACCTTTCACCATTACCTGTTGCGCCAGGTTGCTAAAATCATCGGGTGAATATGATTCAAAGAACTTCTTGTAATTGTCTACTGACCAGATCTCAATTTTGTCAATTGCTGAGGCCAGGATGATATCTTTTTCCAGGCCCGCATAGTCCTTCAGGTTGGGTGGTAACAGGAGTCTTCCTGCTGAGTCAAGTTCGACCTCCGTGGCACCGTTCAGAAAGTATCTTCTGAATTCCCTCACCTTAGGATCAAAATCATTCAAAGTGCTGATCCTGGCGTAAAGTGGCTCCCAGCTCTGCCGGGGGTACAGGCTCAGGCATTTCTCAAATCCTCTGTTGATAACAAATCGCGTATTTTCGCCTTCCGGGAGCTGTTTTTTCAAGCCCGCCGGAAGCAAAAAGCGACCTTTTGCGTCCAGAGTTGATTCAAATTCGCCTAGGAATCCTGTCATTTTCAATGGATTGGAATGGTGGCGTTAACTTTTGACACAAAATAACACTTTTTCCCACTTTGTTCGGACTATTTTCGGCTGTTTAATTTTTCCACACGCCGGATGGGGTTGAAAGCCCTGCCAATAAAGGGTTTCAACGGGTGAGAAATTTTTTTTGCCAAAAAACTGTGCGTGGAGTGTGGATAGCGGTGGAAAAGCCCATTTTTTTAGTTGAAAACCTCTTTAAATGCAGCAGTTAGCTGCTCATATGGAAGCACAAAAAATCTTCATTTCAGAGTACGATTATAACCTACCTCTAAGCCGGATCGCTGAATATCCGTTGCCAGGAAGAGCGGATTCGAAACTTTTGATCTATAAAAAAGGGTCGATACAGGACGTCAGGTTCTTCAATTTGCCCGACCACGTTCCGCCGGGTTCTACGCTTGTGTTCAACGATACGCGCGTTATCGAGGCCAGGCTCATCTTTACAAAACCTACCGGGGCCACCATTGAGATCTTCATACTCGAACCTTTTCAGCAAAGCATCGAGCAATCGCTTCAGCAAAAGGACAGTGTTCGATGGCAGTGTCTGATCGGCGGCGCTTCAAAGTGGAAGCCGGGGCAATTACTCGACAAAAAGATCTCGACCAGCGAAGGAACAATTCAATTGAATGCCCGCTACATCGACCGGGCGCAAGCATCATTCGTTATTGAATTTTCCTGGACACCGGAGCATCTCAGCTTTGCTGAAGTCCTGCATGCTGCCGGGGCTATTCCGCTTCCGCCGTACATTAAGAGGCAACCGGAGGCTGCAGACAAGGATCGTTACCAAACTGTATTCGGCCAACACGAAGGGTCGGTAGCGGCGCCTACGGCCGCGCTTCATTTTAGCACGGAAGTGTTTGACGAACTGGCCAAAAAAAATATTCATACCGAATTTCTTACGCTGCACGTGGGTGCGGGAACTTTCAAACCGGTAAAGACCGAACGGATCTCCGATCATCAAATGCATGAAGAACCATTCACGGTCTCACGGTACACACTTGAAAATATTATTCGTGCAGAAAAAATAATTGCTGTAGGTACCACCTCGCTGCGCACCATTGAAAGTCTTTATTGGATTGGTTTAAAACTACAGCATGGTGTTGCCGGCAACACAATTCAACTGGATCAATGGGAAGCGTATGAGCTCGCTAAACATGCTGATGATATTTCTTATAAGGACAGCCTGAAAGCGATCCTTGACTGGCTTGAGAGAGAAGGAAACGACGAGCTGCAGAGTGCCACCAGTCTTATCATTGTACCCGGTTATCAATTCAGGGTCGCTGCCGGGATCATTACAAATTTTCATCAGCCCCGGTCAACACTTTTGCTGCTCGTTTCCGCCTTTATCGGGCCAGATTGGAAAAAGGTTTATGCGCATGCACTGGAACATGATTACCGTTTCCTTAGTTATGGCGACAGCAGCTTATTATGGAGATCAGCCTGAGGAACCGAGGATCACTTCTCATTTTTTTTCAACGGCAGCTCAATGGTAAAGCAGCTCCCCTTGCCGAGCGTACTTTCCGCCCTGATCGTTCCCTGATGGGCTTCCACTACGGTCTTCACATAACTGAGCCCGAGCCCAAAGCCTTTTACATTATGAATGTTGCCGGTGTGGGCCCTGTAGAATTTTTCAAAAATTCTTTTCAATGTTTCACGGCTCATGCCGATGCCATTGTCTTCAATCCTGATGGTAAATTTTCGGGTATTCGACGCGGTAGCAAGACAGATCCTGGGCGGCACATTGTCTTTTGAATACTTCATGGCATTATCCAGCAGGTTATTGATCAAATTTGATATATGCACTTCATCACCTTCGATGGTATCCTCCGCGGCGGCCAGGTCGGTTTCAAGCGTGCCCTGCTTTTCCTGGATCCGCAAAATAAAATTGTCGACCACATCGCGTATGATCTCATGAACATGTAGCTGTTTTGTATTCAACTGCACTTCCTGCCTGTCCATCAGCGCCGACTTCAGAATGGTTTCCACCTGCCGGTTCATCCGTTGATTCTCTTCCTTTATAATGCTGCTGAAGTATCCGAGCTTTTCTGTGTCTCTTTGTACTTTTTCGTTCTTGATCGCGTCAACAGCCAGCGAGATTGTAGCAATGGGCGTCTTGAACTCATGGGTCATGTTGTTGATGAAATCATTTTTGATCTCACTAAGTTTTTTCTGCCGCAGCATGGTGCGGACCGTTAAAAAGAATGCCGTGCAAATAACCAGGGTAAATAGAATGGAGATCACGATCGGCAATCTAAGACTTTTGTATACGATGTCGGTAACATTGGGAACGACGATGATGATCCACTCATCGGCGGCGAGGTTTTCCGCCGGCGAGCCGCTGGGAGGCACAAGGGGGAAAACTTTGGGGTAATGATTGGTCGTGTCATCATACCACGAGCGGAACTCCGGTGATTCGCGTTCAACTTCTCCCAGTGCGTCATTCTTAAAAGTGACCAGCGCAAACTCGAACGGAATATTTTCCAACTTCTGGACGGCAAAGGCGGTCTTTATCTTTTCGTACAATTCTTTGGTGGTAAAGCGCTGGCTCACATTATAATTTCTTGGTGACTCAAGAATGAAATCATCGTTAGGAAAGCTCTTCTTATTGCTAATGGATGAACTCCCCTTGTATTGGGCGAGTTCCTCTCCCACCTGTTTGGTAATATCTTCCACTTTCTGTTCCACCTGGTCTTTGCGCAGCAGCACCATATTGTTCAACCAGGAAACCTGGATATAAATGATGCCCAGCAACGACAGGGTGATCAGAATAAGAATTATGGGTAAAATCTGTTTCAATGGCGGCAAGATGGTGAAAAAATCGTGTTTGCAAAAATATTGAGCCATTCAGCCCCAATGGTGGCATAAGATTGTTATGCATTATTTTTAACACATCTTGTTTAATTAGCGTATGACAACACCCTCTGCTGGCGTTCTATTAATTGCAGATCCTTTTCTGAAGGATCCGAATTTTATGCGAACTGTCGTGTTCCTCACAGAGCATCGCGATGATGGTACGATCGGCTTTGTGCTGAACCGGCAATATGAAAACACACTTGACGAGCTGATACCCGAAGTTGACGGCTTTAAACTACCTGTTTATTATGGTGGTCCTGTTCAAATGAATACTATTCATTTCCTTCATCGCTATCCCGACAAGATCCAGGGCGGTATCGAGGTAATGAAAGGAGTTTACTGGGGTGGCGATTTTGATGCCGTTATCACCCTCATCAATAGTGGAGAAGCAGATCCTGAAAAGATCCGGTTTTACATTGGATATTCCGGTTGGAGTCCCGGCCAATTGGAAACAGAGATGAATGAAAAAACCTGGCTCACCGTCGAGGCTGCAAGAAAGCTGGTATTTCATCCCAACGCCGAAGAAATCTGGAGAGATTCGCTTCGTCACCTCGGCGGTGAATATGAAATGATGATCAATTTCCCGATCGATCCCCAGCTGAACTGACGGCTACGCCCTGCAGGTATTCTTCTGCCATATGTTTCATTTCCTCAATAATGGCCGATGGAATTTTTATTTTTTGATCCCTGATCATTGCCGCGACCGTTCCTGCCTTCGCTGAATTACCGGTAGCGATGTATAAACGGAATAACCTGAACTTTGGAACGAACCTGTTGGGCACCATGCGGATGGAACACCAATAAGCCTCTTCTGCAAGGCCGTACATTTTCATCTGATCATAACACTCACCGATCATGACATACAGGCCGGACGAAGGGAACTGCCTGCTGGCCTTTCGAAGCAGAGGCAAGCTTAAGGCAAAGCATTTTCTAGTTTTTAGATAGACGCCGAATTCCAGCTCCGCCAGGTGGGTTAGGTCGAACCGGGTCGCCTCCTCATAATTTCTTCTCCTTCCTACTTCCTGCTCGCATTTTCTGGCCTTTGATAAATAGTACTCCGTATGCAAATCCATCGCCGCGAAGACTGCACCGACAGACGTCAGCGAGATCACCCCAACCATCCGGAGCACGGATGTAACGGCCACCAAAGATCTGAATGGAATGATGCGCATTGCATCCGCGAAAAAATAAAGGAGGTAAATTTTAAGAGAAGTATTATAAAACGGATAGGACAAAGAACAGAAAATGAAAAGGACCAATGAAAAAGCAAGCGGCACAAGGAATTTTTCTTCTCTACGAAAACGAGCAACTGCAAAAACACATCCTCCAAACACAAGCACAAGAAACAAAAGTCCCAAAATGCCGGTCTCGCACAAAAATTCAATGAAAGTATTATTGGCCACGTAAAGGTCATCGGCATAAAATGCCTCGCTGGAAAACAAAGAATGGTGAGCAAAGTAGTGTGCCTGCTCATGCATGTACACCGACGCAAAATTTCCCGGTCCAATACCAGTGGGCAGGGAGGAAATGAATAAGCAAATGGTGCGTTGCAGAACGAAAAACCTCCCTGATGTGGAATCCCATTTCAATACCAATAGCGCTGTAAATACGACGCCTAATAGTAAACACGCGATCAAATATTTTTGCGAACCGGCGACCAATGCACGTTTCCGGCTTGTCCATAATAAGGCAAAAGAAATAACGGTCACTATGCACAAAAAGGACGTTCTGCTACCCAAGAGAATGATGGCAGTCATTCCGCATAGAGCCGAAATTATACTCAGCAAATTTTTCTTTTTGCAATTCCGGATCGCCCGGGTGAGATCTAAAACGGCGTGCAGATTTAAAAGCACAAACAAATGCGCCAGCAGAGAAGGATTGTAAAGCATGAAGCCTTGTCCCGTTATTTTATTCATCAAGAGAACAAAGAGGAAGATCACGCTCAGGCTGCTGAAAAATATGCGCGCAGCATCTTTGCAAAAGGATGTACGTGCCAGTGCGTACAAAATCGTTACGCTGCCGGTAATGTTTCGGACGGTTTGCCAATTTGTTGGATGGATGAGACCCAGGATGGCGATCAACAAGAGATAAAATAAGATGAACAGGTCGGCCGAACGCAGATCGTGCTTTTTTCCTCCCTTGACCAAAACCGTTCCTGCAGTAACCGCAATAAGGTCGAAAAGGATTTGTTCATTGAAGAAGAGGATCCGATGCCTCAGAGCCGCGATCGTGGAAAAGGGCAATAGAAAAAGAACGGTGAAAAAGATTTTTTGGTGGGTTGATACAGACAAGGCGGATACTATTCGCTGGTGAATAAAACGAGGGGCCCCTCGCTTGTTTAATGGCAGGTGTTTTGTTGGCCTGCACCATAATCACTTACGCCGTACTGCGATTGCTCAAGGATCACACCTGAATACTGCATCAGTTGGGAATTACCAATTGGAACGCCGCCGATGGTAACACCTACATAAAGGCTTCCGGTAAAACTGAAGTTGAGGCGATTATTCTGAACGCTTACTGCTGCTGTGCATTCATTCATGCTAAAGCCGCCGGGGACCCAGCCGCCCAAACCATTGGAAGTTTGCACGTTGATCTGCCAGCTTCCAATGCTGTTGCTGCTCGAAGTATTCCATTGGATCGTGATGCGCACATCTGGCCACGTACCCCCGTTGTCAGCCACCATCACTATTCTGTTCGAAAAGCCTGTGGGCGCCGAACCATACATGATGGTATTATCATTTGGATTCGTACCTGTAAACGGACAATCCTGCCAGGGATCATTGATTTGCCAGGGGTCATAACTTCCACCGACCCCCCCGCCCGGGTTTTCCGGATTCTCGAGAGGGTTGCACTCGTCCCACAGTACCCTATTACCGCGGTTGCTCGTGCGGCTGTTCATGGTTTTTTCGATCCATACGGCCTGATTGTGGATCCGCTCTTTTCTGATGGCTTCAATAGATTCCGCATAATTCGGAATCAAATTCTTGTCGCCAATTTCCCTGAATCCTGGAGGTGATTGCATCATTTTCTGCACCTGGGGTTCAATCTCCTTCAGAGAGTTGATGGTGGGAAAGATCACATTTCTCTTTCGCAACAGGTCCGCATCGTATTTTTTGAAATCATATTTTTTCATAAATGCGGGGACATTCTCGGCCGGCTCCTGGCGGTCTTTTTTGGAACATGAAGTGTAGGCGATGCCTGCAGCAACCACGAAGGCTGCTGACAGGACAGTGGTAACCTGTCTCATAAAATTTATTTTTGGTGAAGAAAAAACTCGAGGACCCTGTTCAGGATAACGTTCTGTTCTTTGAGCAACTTGTTCTGCTCCTCCTGCAATTCAATTTTTATTCTCGTTACCTTTTTATACCATAAGAACAGGAAATATGGAAGAAGGCTTACGACCAACAAAACCAGCAGCCAAAATAGATTTGCTTTCATGATCGTCGTTTATGGTCGCACGACCGAAAATACGGTCGTGCATAATCGAAACCAGGTAGTTTGCCTGTGCGAAGTGTATATATTGCGGAGCATGGCCATTTGCCTTTATCGCAAGCGTACGGTTGTTTGGACTTTGTGACAAACAGTTTTGATTGCAACACATCGTAATAAACGTACTTAGAGCTCGCAAATGATAGTGTTATTAGAATAGCAACGGCCACGGTGCACAATAAAAGGCGGTGTTTGGTTCTGATAGGCTTCATGACACAAACCTACATTGAGGCGAAGAGGGGGAAAAGAGAAAAACCCCAATTCTAAGGGTCTTTTTCCTGAGGGAGGGACAAAAAAAATCCCGCATGAGCGGGATCTTTATGATTTCAATTTTTTATGCTACCGTAGTGGCGCCTTCTACCAGCACCGTCACTTTATTATTCAACACTTCCACAAATCCGCCCTGGATATCATAGCTGGCGGTATGATTCTGCTTATCGCGCAGCACTTTGATCCTGCCGGCTTTCAAGGCACTGACGAGCGGCGCATGGCGGTCAAGTACTTCAAACGATCCACTAATGCCGGGCATCTGAACGCCAAACACTTCTCCGCTGAATAATTTTTTTTCCGGTGTCAGTATTTCCAGTGTCATGTTATATTGTTTGTCCTGCCTTAAGGCAGAAAGCAGATTATCCCTGAGCCTGTACCAGCAGTTTCTTTCCTTTTTCAATAGCATCATCGATGCTACCTACAAGGTTGAAGGCCGCCTCAGGATATTCGTCTACTTCTCCATCCATGATCATGTTAAAGCCCCGGATCGTTTCTTCGATCGGAACAAGTACTCCTTTCAATCCGGTGAATGCTTCGGCTACATGGAACGGTTGTGACAGGAAACGCTGAACCTTTCTTGCCCTTGCTACCACGAGCTTGTCTTCATCGCTCAATTCATCAAGGCCAAGGATCGCAATGATATCCTGCAACTCCTTATAACGCTGTAAGATCAGCTTCACGCGGTTTGCACAATTATAGTGAGCCTCACCAACCACCGAAGGCATGAGGATCCTGGAAGTGGAATCAAGCGGATCCACCGCCGGGTAAATTCCAAGGTCGGCGATCTTTCTCGACAATACGGTTGTAGCATCCAGGTGGGCGAAGGTCGTTGCCGGAGCAGGGTCGGTAAGGTCGTCCGCAGGAACATACACTGCCTGCACCGACGTGATCGAACCATTTTTTGTGGAAGTGATCCTCTCCTGCATCAAACCCATTTCGGTTGCGAGCGTAGGCTGATATCCCACAGCTGAAGGCATCCGCCCAAGAAGCGCCGATACTTCCGAACCGGCCTGCGTGAAACGGAAGATGTTGTCAACGAAGAAAAGAATGTCGCGGCCTTTGCCCGTTCCATCTCCGTCGCGATAATATTCTGCAATTGTCAAACCTGAAAGTGCAACGCGGGCACGGGCTCCGGGTGGCTCGTTCATCTGGCCAAAAACGAAAGTTGCTTTCGATTCTGCCAGCTCATTCATATTTACTTTACTAAGATCCCAGCCGCCTTCCTCCATCGAATGCTTGAAGGCATTGCCGTAGTTCATGATACCAGCCTCGATCATTTCACGCATGAGGTCATTCCCCTCACGGGTCCTTTCACCAACACCCGCAAATACCGATACACCTGCATAGGCCTTGGCAATATTATTGATGAGCTCCTGGATCAATACAGTTTTGCCCACACCGGCACCGCCAAACAAACCGATCTTTCCGCCTTTTGAATAAGGTTCGATCAGGTCGATGACCTTAATACCCGTAAAAAGAACTTCGGTAGCTGTTGAAAGATTTTCGAAAGCGGGCGGCTTGGCGTGGATGGCGCGCCCGTTTACTTTTGGAACAGGAGGAAGGCCATCGATAGGATCGCCGGTAACATTAAAAAGCCTGCCGCGGATCTGCTCACTTGCCGGCATTTTGATAGGGGCTCCGGTATCTACCACATCGGTACCGCGCGTTAATCCTTCAGTCCCGTCCATTGCAATGGTCCGCACGCTGTCCTCACCAAGATGGGTCTGCACTTCAAGCACCAATGTATCTCCATTCTCTCTTTTTATTTCCAGTGCATTATAAATTTCGGGAAGGCTCCCGTCGAACTGAACGTCCACAACGGCGCCGATGATCTGTTTTACCTTTCCAACTTTTGCCATATAGAGCTTTTATAGAAGATGTCAATTGAAAAATAGCCGCAAACAGCCCCCTTTTCAATTTCGGCTGCAAAGGTAAGGGGGCACTATTAATCTGCCAATTTGAAATGAAAGTTTGTTCCGAAAAACGGACGAAAAAACAGATGCAGATTCGAATAGGCCCGGATGCTGACGAAAAAGGCGCATCATTATCGGAAAACGGCCAATCTTAACAAATCATTGTAGCCTTGCGCCATCTTTAGCCGAGGTGATAAGCGTTTCCGGCTCTACGCGATCTGGCTTTTCAGTACATTCTCAATAGCAGCGCAAGGAATC
>DATMHB010000739.1:0-4052 GCA_035555175.1 Flavisolibacter sp.
TGCATTGCTTTCATGTTGGGAAGTTACATTGGTTTCGCATTTCTTATCAGTCGCGGAACAATTTCGCTTTGTTTATTGACTGAGTTGTCCGGGGTGGCGCAAACCCGGGGAAGAGAGCGAAACAGCGCGGAGCGAGGATCGTTGTAAGCGTTTTGCTTTAGCATCCTGTTGTGCCGCTGCCACGGGATGATTTTCTGGCCCGCCTTGCACGAAACTTCCCTACCTGAAAAAACTATTTCCCAAATAGCCTCCCAGTTCCATCAGCCATGCAATGCCCAGGTGCACAATGAGGCCACCGAAGATGGTGCGCGTATGATAAGTAACGACGCCGAGGATGAGTCCTCCGAAAAACGAAGAGATACATTCGCCCAGCGGCTTGCCAAAATGGATGGTGCAATAAAAGCAGGCCATCGGCAAGATGGCATCACGACCAAACCATTTCACGAAGGCGAGGACAAGAAAGCCACGGAAGAAAAGTTCGATGGAAATAAAATCGCTGCCATACGAAAGTTCGTACAACAATTTATACCAGCCATGACCTTGTACTCCTTTTAAGAAGGCAATGTTCTTTAGTTTGGGATACATCGCCAGAAAATCTTTTTGAGTGGATGCGGCTGCGATCAACGGCACCATTAAAAGGAGCATCACAAGATAGGGCGCAGGCCTGAAGTTCCTGGTGCTGATCCCATACAAAGGTTCGCCGTCCTTTCGGGTCATACTCCATAAAAGAAAAATCGAGACAGTAATGACAAGCAATTTGAAGGGCCAGTAAATTACCTGGTTCCAATATATATTTTGTGCGGCCGAACCTGAAAAGGAAAAATCGATGTCGTAGACCATCTTCCATGAAAAAAGCAGCGGCGCGATGAAAAACAGAATAATGAAACCCGAGTGGATGAAGGGCCTGTGCAAACCAAACAAATCGTATAGCAAATAGGGAACACTAAATGCAAGCAGAAATACAAAATACCAGTACAGGTACTGCGCCGGATCGCTCATATGCGCGGCCATCCTGTTCAAATGAAAACGATAATTGCAGAAAATGGCAACCGCAATAAAGGCCGCCGACAATAGAAGGATCCGTTTGTCAACCCCAATAAAATAGTCCTTTACATACCCTGTGATCTTTTTCATGAAGAGATCATGCAATATAAAAAGCATTCAAGGAATGAACCCAGGTTCATGCAACAGAATTGATGACTATCGCTTCCAGAATTTTTTCTAAAGAACCATTCGCTTTTTTATGAAACGCCTACATCCGGTAACAAATGGCGTTAATGTTCATGCCCGCTCCGACGGAAGCAAAAAGGATCAGGTCGCCTTCGCTGAGATCGTGGCCTTCGACCTTCCCTTTCTTCACAAGGTCAAACAACGTGGGCACAGTGGCAACCGAACTGTTGCCCAGCCATTGAATGGACATGGGCATTATGTTGGCGGGAACGTCCTTCAAACCGTACAATTTGTACAAGACCCGAATGATGGCGTCGTCCATTTTCTCATTGGCCTGATGAATAAAGATCTTTTTCACTTCGGTCAGTTGCACACCAGCTTTGTCGAGCGTCGACTTCATGGCTTCGGCCACGTGTTTGATAGCATATTCATAAACCTTGCGGCCCTTCATTTTAATATATCGGATCCTGGGATCGCTGCCGGGAAAATTTGATTGTCCCATATAGATGTAGTAGGCTTCATCCATGCTATGGCTTGCAGTAGAAGAAGAAAGCATGCCGCTGGTTTCTGTTGCCCTGTACTCGAGCACGCACGCACCGGCGCCATCACTGAAGATCATGCTGTCGCGGTCATAATTATCGAGCACCCGGGACAGGGTCTCGGTTCCGATGACAAGCGCTTTTTTTGCCATGCCTGCCTTGAAGAAGGCATCGGCCTGTATTACGCCCTGCACCCAGCCCGGACAGCCGAAGAGCACATCATAGGCAACGCAAGCCGGATTACGGATACCGAGCGTATTCTTGATGCGGTTGGCGAGGGAAGGAACCGCATCGGTCTGGATTGTATGCTTGATCACATTGCCGAAATTGTGGGCGACAATGATCTGGTCGAACGTTTCCGGATCGGTGCCGCTTTCCTCGATGGCGAGGCGGGCAGCAATAGCGCCGATATCCGAAGCATTCAGGTCCGTTGGGGCATAGCGTCTTTCCGAAATGCCGGTGATCTGACGAAATTTTTCAACTACTTCCTGCGGTGGCGTATCGATGCGAATGCTATCGTCTGCATAAAAATTATGAATAGTGAAATCTCTGTTAGTGATAATTTCTGTGGGAATATAGGAGCCTGTGCCCGTAATAATCGTTCTGAATTCTGCCATGGGTCTTCCGATTTACAGCCCGTCGGGCACAAGTGCGTGCTTCTCAAAAAGGGAAGCGTACTTCGCGGCGGGCGTAAGCCGTCAAATATAGGCAGATAATTAACAGCAAAATTCTCGGAGGGAGTATCCTAGAAATTAGGATTGCCTTTTTCTCTGGAGCGGTGGCAGATCACTTCAACCGAAAGACTGAATGCAAGTGCAAATGCAATAGCCTCCCACAGCGATTCTTTCTGGAAAAAAGCTTTTATCATCATGACGAGGCTAAAGAGGGCCACCATTACCGTCAGGGCATTTTTTTCTGAAAAGTACTTTCTCATTTTTCTGGGATTTACACGAAACCTGGAAGCAACAAAAGTAAGGCTCAGTGCAGGAATTTCTTTTTCGCCTTCGATGGAAGCGGCTTTTCCATCGACTAAAGAAATGTTATAATGTGAATGGTGATGATTGTGCTGCCGTATCCAGCTTTCACGAAGCCATTGGTTCGCGACGTATCTTTGACGACTCAGAAAACTTAAGCATGAGCGAAGTAAAGAATCACAATTTTATCGAAGAGATCGTAGAAGAGCACCTTCAGAACAAGAAGTATACATCCATCATTACCAGATTTCCGCCGGAGCCGAACGGTTATCTCCACATGGGCCATGCAACCAGCATTTGCCTGAATTTCGGACTGACCAGGGATTTTCCGGGCTATACCAACCTCCGGTTCGATGATACGAATCCTACAACGGAAGAAACCGAATATGTTGAAAGCATTAAGGAAGATATAAAATGGCTCGGCTTTCAGTGGAAGCACGAGCTCTATGCATCTGATTATTTTGACCAGCTGTACGAATTTGCCGTGAAGCTGATCAAAAAGGGACTTGCTTACGTAGATGATTCGAGTTCTGAAGAGATCGCTGCCATGAAAGGAACGCCGACCGAACCCGGCAGGAACAGCCCCTTCCGCGACCGCAGCATAGAGGAAAACCTTAACCTGTTCCAGCGCATGAAGGCAGGTGAATTTCCGGATGGAAGCAGGACGCTGAGGGCCAAGATCGACATGGCACATCAGAACATGCTGATGAGGGATCCAGTACTTTATCGGATCAAGCACGCGCACCATCATCGCACAGGCGACAAATGGTGCATCTACCCAATGTATGATTTTGCGCATGGTCAGAGCGATAGCATCGAACAAGTCACGCATTCCATCTGCACGCTGGAATTTGTTCCGCACCGTGAATTATATGACTGGCTTATCGAAAAGCTCGAGATCTATCCGTCACATCAATACGAATTCGCGCGGCGCAACCTGACCTACACGGTGATGAGCAAGCGCAAATTATTGCAGCTCGTGAACGAAAAATTCGTTGACGGCTGGGACGACCCGCGGATGCCAACCATCAGCGGCATGCGCAGACGTGGCTATACTCCTGAAGCGATCCGTGACTTCTGTGAGCGTGTAGGCATTGCAAAGCGAGAGAATATTGTGGATGTCGGTCTTCTTGAATTTTGCGTAAGGGAACATTTAAACAAGATCGCGGTGAGAAGGATGGTTGTTTTCGATCCGCTGAAAATTGTGCTCACCAATTATGACAAGGATATTGAGATACTCGAAGGAGAAGACAATCCCGAGGACCCCGGCTCCGGTTCGCGTAAGATTCCTTTTGGCCGCGAACTTTATATTGAAAGGGAAGACTTCATGGAGAACCCGCCCAAGAAATTTTTCAGGTTGTTTCCGGGC
>DATMHB010000740.1:0-3026 GCA_035555175.1 Flavisolibacter sp.
ACAGGGTGCGGTTACTGCAACTGACTGCCTTCATGTTACTCTTTGGTTTTTTACCGCTGTCACTGTTTGCGAAGTCACCGGCAATAACCGTTACAGGTGTTGTTACTGATACCCGCAAGGCGCCGCTGCCCGGCGTCAGTATTATAGTGAAAGGAACAACCAAGGGTGTGACCACGGATGGCGATGGCCATTACTTGCTAACCGAAGTGCCTGAGAACGGAACGCTCGTCTTCAGCTATACGGGATTTGCTTCGCAGGAGATCAATGTCAATGGTAACGCAACGATCAATGTTGTGCTTTCCGAATCAGCTTCCAGCCTTAATGAAGTAGTGGTTATTGGATATGGTACGCGTCAGAAAAAAGATTTGACCGGCGCGGTTGGCCAGGTGAAAGCAACGCAACTTGAGAATGAAAATCCGGGCACGGTGCAGGACATTCTTCGCGGAAATATCGCAGGCATGAATATTTCCCAGATCAATGCGGCGTCTGCAAAGGGCGGCGGTGACCTGCTCGTCAGGGGAAAGTCTTCCATCCGCGCAGGTACTTCTCCTCTCATTGTGCTCGATGGCGTGATCTATCAGGGTCAACTGAGCGACATCAATCCTAATGATATTGCAACGATCGATGTATTAAAAGATGCGAGTTCTGCCGCCGTATATGGTGCAAAATCAGGAAGCGGCGTAGTGTTGATCACTACAAAAAAAGGGACAAGGCCAAAGCCCACCATCACATTCAATACAAACATCGGCATGGCTGAACTGGCGCGGAATGAACCGCTGTACGACGGTCCCGGTTTCGTAGCCTGGAGATCAGATGTACAGAAAGCAAGGAACGTATCCTCTACCAAGTTGTACATTTTTGATGACCCAAGGAACCTTCCTGCTGGTATAACATTAACGCAATGGCTTGATGGCCGCACAGGCGACCCGGTTGAGATATGGCTCGACAGGCTCGGCTTAAAGCCCGTTGAAATAAAAAATTATAAGGCAGGAAAGACCACCGACTGGTACGATATGATGTTCCAGAAAGGAATGCGTCAGGACCATACCGTGAGCCTTTCAGGCAAAAAAGACGAAGTGTCTTATTATATGTCGCTCGGATATACCGAAAACGAGGGGATTATTGTTGGCGACCGGTTCAAGACTTTCCGGACAAGGATCAACCTGGAAGGAAGAGTCGCAAAATTCCTGACTACAGGTTTGAACCTCCAATTTGCAGATCGCGATGAAAGCCAGGTGCCCGTAAACTGGGGTCAGATGGTGAATGCTTCACCTTATGGTGAGGTATATACCGACGATGGCCTTCAGTTGCGCGATAGTCCGAATGACGACATTGGAAACAATTCCAATCCCTTCATGGATAATACCTACACGAACAGGCTGCAAAAAAATAATACACTTTTTGGGAGCATCTACGCAAAAGGCAACCTGCCATTGGGATTTTCTTACCAGGTAAACTTTACCCCCAGCTTTGATTTCTACAGGTATTTTAATGGTGTATCCGCAAAGCACGTATCGTACCGGGTAAGAAAAGGTGTAGCCACGCGTACAACACAAACAACTTTTAACTGGCAGGTCGATAACCTGCTCAAGTGGGACAGGACATTCGGACAACACCAGTTCAATGTGACCTTCCTCTACAATGCGGAAAAATATCAGTCGTGGAGAGAGCAGATGGACAATGAAGGATTCGACCCCAGCGATGTGTTGAGTTTCCATAATATCGGCGCCGGCATCAAACCAATCATTTCAAGTGATGACCAGGTGGGCACAGGAACGGCCATGATGGGCCGCCTCAACTACAGTTTTATGGACAGGTATATGCTCACTGCTTCTTTCCGCCGCGATGGCTATTCAGCGTTCGGACAGAAAAATCCGAATGCGGATTTTCCTGCAATTGCTTTAGGCTGGGTCTTTTCGCAGGAAAAATTCATGAGCGATGCAAAATGGGTATCATTCGCGAAGCTTCGTGCATCGTGGGGGGTGAATGGCAACCGTGATATTCCAAGGTATGATGCGCTTGCCGAATTGAACACAGGCAAATACCAATATGTTTCTCCATCCGGCGCCATAATACCCGTTTCGCAGTTGTATGTAAACCGCATGGAAAACCCGGACCTCAAATGGGAACGCACTACTTCGTATAACCTCGGTCTTGATTTTGGTGTGCTGAGTAACAGGCTCAGCGGATCATTTGACGTTTATAAAAAATCGACAAAGGACCTGCTTATTCTCAGGGCATTGCCGAACACGATCGGATTCGATAATGTATTGTCAAACCTCGGAGAAGTGCAGAACAAGGGCTTTGAGATCTCATTGAGCTCAACGAACATAACCAAAAGAAATTTCGAGTGGAGGACAGGCGTTAACTTCTGGTTGAACCGGAATCAGATCAAGCACCTGTATGGTCCCGTTAACCTTCTTGATGCAACAGGCAAGGTAATTGGACAGGTTGAAAAAGATGATGTAGCCAACAAATGGTTCATCGGTCATGACCTCGACGAAATCTGGGATCAAAGAGTGATCGGCGTATGGCAGGTGAGTGAGAAAGCGCAGGCAGCAGTTTACAAGGTAAACCCCGGTGACTTCAAGCTGGAAGATAAAGATGGCGATGGAAAACTCACTGATCTTGACCGGCAGTTTCTCGGCTACCGCACGCCAAGGTTCCAGTGGAACCTCCGGAATGAATTCACGATCTACAAGAATATCGAATTCTCTTTCCAGCTCTATTCAAGCTGGGGGCAGATGAGTGATTTTAACCAGGCCAAGAACAACAGCGGCTTCCAGGACAGGCAGAACTCTTACAAGTTTCCCTATTGGACCGCTAATAACCCGATCAACAATTACGCGCAGCTGTATTCGAGCAATGGTGGTTCCTCATTCAGCGTGTACCGGAAAACATCATTCATTCGCCTGAATACAGTGGCCATTTCCTATTCGGTGCCAAGGCAGATCATTCAAAAGGCAAGGATCGAAAGCCTGAAGATCTATGCCAACGTTACCAATGCTTATTTGTATGCACCTGAT
>DATMHB010000741.1:0-8091 GCA_035555175.1 Flavisolibacter sp.
ACCGGATAATCGCTCATCAGCTCATTCTTCCCCGACAGTTTGAAAAGATATTTTTCTGTCAGCTCATACTCTTCGAAGATCATATTCCATATCTCCCCATATTCAGGGCGCTTTGATAAATAAGCGGTGAGCGGAAAGAAGTTTTTCTTCATCGCCATCTCGCAATTGTCGATCATCGTCCTGAAATAAAGCGATCGTTGGTACAGATGCCTGATCGCCTGCAGCTTTCCTTTCTGATCGATCGCCTGTAGTGCGGTACCCAGTCCATAGTAACCGGGAACGTTTTGCTTGAGCTGGCTCCATGCGCCCACAAAAGGGATCGCCCGCAGGTCTTTCAACGAAAGCCTGAACGATTTACCCCGCTTTGACGGACGGCTGCTGATATTGGTTTCACTATAATAATTGAGGGGGCTGATCTCCGATAAATAATTCAGGAAATCGGGATGGTTCTTCAGCTGCTTGTAAGCCTCAAAGCTGACATCGGCCAGTTCCTGCACTACTGCCTCTTGCTCCGCATCGAGCGTTTTGCCACTGCCCGAGAACAATTCATTGGTAATGCCTGCATTCAACAATTGTTCGATATTGAATTGCGCAGCATCAATATTGCCGAAGCTGGAGCTGACCGTCTGGCCTTGTATCGTGAGCTGAATTTCCTTCGTGGAAATATTCTTGCCCATCGAAGCATAGAACTTATGCGTTTTCCCTCCGCCCCTTGCCGGCGGTCCTCCCCTGCCATCAAAGAAAATGACATTGATGCCGAATTCTTTGGAGACCCTTGTTAGTTCCACTTTTGCTTTATAGATGCTCCAGTTGGCCATGAGATAGCCACCATCTTTTGTACCATCTGAAAAGCCCACCATGATGGTTTGGTTGCGGCCTCTCCTTACCAGGTGCTGTTGATATTCCTCGTGTGCGTATAACGATCTCATAACCTCCGGCGCATGCTTCAGGTCATCGATGGTTTCAAAAAGAGGAACAATATCAACGGTCATGTCTTCCTTCTTCCATCCATTCAGCAGGAATAATCCATACACCTCCAATATGTTGAGTGCGCTGCCGCACTGGCTGATGATGTAACGGTTACACCCTTCCTCTCCATTGAATTGCTGGATCCTTTTTATCACACCCACGGACAGAAGCGTGTCTTTTACGATCGGCTCATATAATTCAGGATCCGCCTTGCCCGTGATCGACATCAGGGCGTTGATCTTTTCCTCTTCATTAAAGCCGGCATAGCCTGAAGGAAGCAGCTGTTCTTTTTCCGCGATCGCCTCGAGTACCTTGTTGTGTACCGAACTTTCCTGCCGCACATCGAGTGAAGCAAAATAGAGTCCGAAAACCTGTACCTTATAAATGAGATTTTCGAGGAGGTTAAGAAATAAGCCATTGTGCTGGTATAGAATGATCTCGCGGATCTGCAGAAGTGGATCGACCACTTCCTGCTTTGTAAGGTTCGTTTCCACGCCGGGAATGAAAATATTCCGGTACAGTTTCGCCTCCAGCTCCGCCAAAATCGTATCCACTCCTTTGAAAGTTAGCCTGCGCTTCAATTTGCGCACCTCCAGGTAATAACATTTAAGGATGCTCGATCGAAGCGCTTCCGCAACCTTCAGGGTAATGTCTGCGGTAACATTAGGATTGCCATCCCTGTCACCTCCGGGCCAGAAGCCCATCTTGATGAAGGGATGATGCTTCTGTTCGATCCCCGGAAAATGTTCCTTCAGATAGGAAAGCAGCCTGCCGATGGCATTATAAAAAACATTTTCCAGATACCATATGAGGCTCACCGCTTCATCGTAAGGCGTTGGCTTTTGCTTTTTAAATAGCGGGGTCTTGCCCAGCTGTTGCAGATAAGTATTGATGAGGGCCGCATTGTTTTCCTTGAGCGCCCTCGACAGATCATTGATGATACCAAGTACCGACCCGGGATAAAACTGCGTAGGGTGCGCCGTTAGTACCATGGCCACTGCAAACTCCCCCAGCTTCTCCATGAGCGCGTCCTGCATATGCTCCTGCGCTACCTTGTTCTCAAGTTGCTTCAGGGTTCCTGGTCCAACAACGTCATTGATCTCTTTGAATGCGGCATCTTCCACGGCATCGAAGAGCACCACCTGTCTTTCCGCATATTGCACGAAACGGAAAAGAAGGTCGGTCTTCTCCTGCCCGTCCCTGAATGAGGTATATTTTTGAAAAAAGGTCTCAACGATCTCGGCAGGGCTCATGCGCTTTTTATAGCTCTCTTCGCAATGGTTCAGGAAAAGCGAGAGTAAGATGCCCGTTCTTTCGATCCGGTGGAAAGGGAGGGAAGTAAAAAGGCTGTTGTACAACTGGAACTTGATGCCAACGACATTTTTGAAATTTTCCAGTTCCCGTAGAGAGAGATGGTCCATACAAACAAATTTAGTTAAGAAGGGCCATCAACAGGCGCGCGAAAGGATAAAATAAGAAATCGATTTTTCTGATCAACATTTTTCGTTTATCTTGTTGCCCATTCAATGATAGTGCTCCATTTCAATTTGCATATGACGTCCTCAACAAAAGTAGCTCCTGCTGCTGCCAGCACTATTACAATTACAACAACAACCCGCAAGGGTTGTGAGCGATCATATTACCACCTGGGCTGTTAAGCTACACTCGAAGAAAATCTTATTTCGTTCATCTCTCTGTAAATCTTTCCCATGCAGGTTTTAAAATTTGGCGGCACCTCCGTTGCCAACGCAGAAAATATTAAAAAAACAGGCGCTATCATCGCGCAAAAGTCCGGAAGGGCAAAGCTCGTCGTTGTTGTTTCCGCATTCGGCGGCGTCACCGATCAACTATTACAGTGTGGTACACTGGCAGCCGAAGGCAAAGCTGAATACAAAACTTTGCTCCACCACACCGGCCAGCAGCATCTCGATACAGTGAAGTCACTGCTTCCACTGAATAATCAAAGTGGCATCCTCAGTTTTGTGATGCAGCAATTCAACGAGATCGAAGACATCTGTAACGGCATCGTGCTGCTGCATGAATTCTCGGATCGCACCAGGGACAGATTATTGAGCTATGGTGAGCTCATCTCTTCGCAGGTGATCGCGGCCTATCTCACCAGCGCCGGCTTAGTCAATACCTGGGCTGATGCGCGTCACTGGATCGTTACCGATTCTCACTTCACAAGAGCGCAGGTGCTGTTCCAAAGAACTGAAGAAAAGATCCGTTGCAGTTTTTCAAAATCCGAACACAATATTATTGTGCTTCCGGGCTTCATAGCTTCGGATGAAAAAGGCAATACCACAACACTTGGCAGAGGAGGATCAGACTATACGGCCGCCATCGTTGGCGCCGCACTCGATGCCGACCTTGTGGAGATCTGGACAGACGTATCGGGTATGATGACCGCCGACCCCCGCCTTGTGAACAATGCAAGAGCCATCAAAGAGATTTCTTATCACGAGGCCATGGAGCTCTCTCACTTTGGTGCGAAGGTGATCTACCCTCCTACCTTGCAGCCGCTCATGAGCAAGCGGATCCCGGTTTGGATCAAAAACACTTTTGCTCCGCAGGATTATGGCACCGTTGTAAATGCCACAACACAGTCGGAAGACAAGACCATCAGGGGCATATCCAGCATTCCGAAGATCGCGCTCCTAAGCCTCGAAGGAAGCGGTATGGTCGGCATTCCCGGTTTCTCGAAGCGATTGTTTGAAACATTGGCAATTCATAATATCAATGTGATCCTGATCACTCAGGCTTCTTCAGAACATTCCATTTGTGTGGGTGTGGAAGACAGCTTTGCAGCAAGAGCAAAATCGGCTATCGATGCGGCATTCAGTTTCGAGATCGAAAAGGGAAGCGTGAATCCTTTGAGTGTTGAAAAAGGCCTGGCGATCATTGCGCTCGTGGGTGATAATATGAAGAATCACCCAGGCATCAGCGGAAGAATGTTTGGCGTGCTGGGTAGAAACGGCGTAAATGTTAGAGCCATAGCTCAAGGATCGTCGGAAAGAAATATTTCCGCGGTTGTGGCCGCCGCCGATATCAGGAAAGCGCTGAACGTTTTGCATGAAGAGTTTTTTGAAACTACTTATAAACAAGTGAACCTGTTCATTGCAGGCACAGGTAATGTGGGCAGCAAGCTACTTGCGCAGATCGGTCAGCAGCAACAATACCTGCAACAGCACCTGCGCCTGCAGGTGCGCATCATCGGGCTGGCCAACAGCCGCAAAATGCTGTTCAGCGATGAAGGCATCGAGCCCGGTAGCTGGCAACAGGCGCTTTCGTCCGCAGATGAAATGGATATCAATGCTTTCATCCGGAAGATGCAGCAGAAGAACCTGCGCAATTCGGTGTTCGTGGATGTGACTGCCAATGAAAAAGTGGCGTCCACTTATGAAGAGATCTTCCGCCGCAGCATCTCCGTCGTTGCCTGCAATAAGATCGCAGCTTCTTCCCCGTATCCTGCCTACAAAAAATTAAAAGATCTGTCGCGCGACTTTAATGCTTCGTTTCTTTTTGAAACCAATGTCGGCGCAAGCCTTCCCATCATTGGTGCACTGAACGATCTTTTAAGGAGTGGCGACCAGGTGAGAAAGATCGAAGCGGTACTGAGCGGCACACTCAATTATGTCTTCAATCATTACAATGGTGAAAAGAGTTTTTCCCAGATTGTAAAGCAGGCACAGGACGAAGGATATACAGAACCTGATCCACGCCTCGACCTCAGCGGCATCGACGTTATGCGGAAGATCATGATCCTTGCAAGAGAAGCCGGCGAGAAGCTCGAAATTGAAAGCATCACCAATCATTCTTTCATGCCCGAATCATGTATGCAGGGAAGCGTGGAAGATTTTTACAGAGAAATGCTGAACGAAGAAGCGCATTTTAAAAAGCTTTACAATGATGCCGCCGCAGCAGGCAGGAAATTGAAATTCGTGGCTACGTTTGAAAATGGGAAAGCATCGGTAGGCCTGAAGCAGATCGACGCGCAGCATGATTTTTACCGCCTTTATGGCAAGGATAACATCGTGCTGTTCTACACCAACAGGTATGTTGATCAGCCGATGGTAGTAAAGGGCGCGGGTGCAGGGGCCGAAGTAACTGCATCAGGCGTATTTGCGGACATTATCAGGGCGGCAAGGTTATAACATGGAAACGATCAAAATAAAAACGCCCGCCACCATTGCGAACCTGGTGTGCGGTTTTGATATCCTCGGCCTCTGTCTGGAGGAACCTTGCGACACCATGCAGGTGACCCTGCTCAACGAAAGAAAGGTCGTGATCAAAAGCACCGATAATTTTCCGTTGCCCGATGATCCGCGTATGAACACGGCCGGGGCACCACTCCTCGAGATCATGAATAGTGTTCAGGATGAGATCGGATTCGAGGTGAACATTGAAAAAAATATCAAACCGGGCAGCGGCCTCGGATCAAGCGCTGCAAGCGCAGCCGGCGCCGTCGTGGCAGCAAATCATCTGCTCGGCAACAGGTACTCGAAGCATGAACAGGTAAGCTTTGCCATGCACGGAGAAAAACTAGCATCCGGTGTAAAGCATGCCGATAATGTATCGCCCGTGATCTTCGGCGGTATCACCCTGATCCGATGCATTTTTCCTTTGGACATCATTTCCATCCCCGCGCCGCCCCTCTTCATTACCATTGTTCACCCACAAATAGAAGTGCGGACAGCCGATGCCCGACAGATCCTTCGTAAAGAAGTACTGTTGAAAGATGCCATCAGGCAATGGGGCAACATCGCTGGCCTTGTTACAGGACTGATGAAGCAGGATTATGACCTCATTGGCCGCTCGCTTGAAGACGTGATCATCGAACCGGTGCGCAGCATTTTGATCCCCGGCTTTGATCAGATCAAAAAACAATGCAGGGAAGCCGGTGCACTCGGTGGCGGTATTTCAGGGTCGGGACCTTCCATCTTTATGCTCAGCATGGACGAAGTAACCGCACTGCAATTACAGGTCATCATGAGATCGATCTATGACAGGATCGGCCTTCACTATCATACTTACGTAACGACGCTGAACAAAAATGGATGCACTATTGAATCAGCGCATAAATAAAATTCATGAACTATTATAGCACCAACAATAAAGAACTGACGGCGGATTTCAGAACTGCCACGATCAAGGGACAGCCTGAGGATCGTGGATTATATTTTCCTTCCGCCGTTCCAAAGTTGCAGGAAGGATTTATTGACAACCTGGAGCAACTTTCAAAAGAGAAGATCGCATTTGAGGTGATACGGCCGTATGTCGGCGATTCGATTCCTTTGAGCGAGCTGGCGAAGATCATTGAAGCTACCGTCAATTTCGATTTTCCTTTAGTGCCCATTGATGGTGGCATTTCTTCACTGGAGTTATTTCACGGCCCGACACTTGCCTTCAAGGATGTTGGTGCAAGATTTATGAGCCGGTGTCTTTCTTATTTTGCGAGGGATGATCGACGAAAGGTGACCGTGCTCGTGGCTACCTCTGGCGATACCGGCGGTGCCGTAGCCAACGCATTTTACGATGTGCCGGGTGTTGAGGTGGTCATTCTCTATCCCGCAGGAAAAGTAAGCTCCATTCAGGAGCTGCAACTCACGACACTGGGCAAAAATGTTACGGCTCTGGAAGTGCAAGGAAGTTTTGACGACTGCCAGCAGATGGTAAAAGCGGCGTTCAGCGATCGCGACCTGAATCAATCGATGTTTCTTACTTCAGCCAATTCCATCAATGTAGCGCGCTGGTTGCCACAACAATTCTATTATTTTTTTGCGTGGCAACAGTGGAAAGACAGGGAACATGTTCCTGTGATTTCGGTACCCAGCGGCAATTTCGGGAACATCTGTGCAGGACTGGTGGCAAGACAATCGGGCTTGCCCATCAGGCATTTCATCGCTGCCTGCAATGCCAACGACATTGTTCCCGCATATTTGCAAAGCGGTGTTTATACACCCAAACCCGCCGTGGCAACGCTGTCGAATGCCATGGACGTTGGCGATCCGAGCAATTTTATCCGCATACTGGAATTGTTCGCGGGTTCGATAGGACAATTGAAAGAGGTTGTTTCAGGCTTTACCATCACGGACAATGAAACTAAAAAGATCATTGCCGATGTAAAGAAAAGGAACAACTATCTGCTCGATCCGCATGGCGCGGTAGCCTACGGAGCACTGAAAAAATATTTAGATCAGCACCCGGAGGAAAAAGGATTGATCCTTGAAACCGCGCATCCTGTAAAATTTTATGATGTTGTTGAACCGGTCATCCACGAAAAAATTTCCCTGCCGCATGCTGTTGGTTCCCTGCTGAAAAAAGAGAAAAGAAAGATCCCGATCAAACCGGGAAAGGACCAGCTGAAAGAATATCTTATGCAGGAAGCAAAGATGTAGAATAGCCACGAAGTTGACCGGATGCTAGATCAGGGTCGATTTTCTCAGCTCGATATTTTTCTGATTAATCTTACTAGGGCTGCCGCCGTTCGCCACGTAATCGCTGATCAGGTCACCGACGGTAGAAGTGAAATAATAATTTACCGGGTCGATATCGTGCGTAACAAACCGGGACGCCAATGTCCACTCCACGGCAGCGCGCACTAGCCCGGCCTCCTCATGCATTTTAAAATGGTCGAGGAGCATGGCGGCAGAAAGAATGGAACCAACCGGGTTCGCTATATCTTTCCCCGCAGCTTGCGGATAGGAACCGTGAATGGGTTCAAACATCGCGGTGCGCTCTCCAACAGATGCCGAAGGCAGCATGCCCAGGGAACCGCTGATTACACTGGCTTCATCGCTAATGATGTCTCCAAACATATTCTCGGTGAGCACTACGTCGAACTGTTTTGGATTGAGAATGATCTGCATCGCGGCATTGTCCACAAACAGATAATCCACCTGCACGTCAGGGTAGCTTGAGGAAATTTCCTTCACCACCTTGCGCCACAGTCTTGAAGTTTCAAGCACGTTGGCTTTATCAACAAGCGTTAGCTTTTTTCTTCTCTGGCGTGCCGACTGAAAGGCGAGATGTGAAATGCGTTCGATCTCCGATCTGTTGTATGAACAAAGGTCAGAAGCTTCGGTGTATTCTGCGTTAACTTCCTTCTTGCCAAAATAGATG
>DATMHB010000742.1:0-9282 GCA_035555175.1 Flavisolibacter sp.
GACCATAAAAGCGAAAATTATCTGCATGTATGGCGAAACGAGAGGAATGGATGGAAGCTGGCCCTGGAAGTATTGCGTTATTAAACACTTAAATCCTGTTGGGGCAAGGGCGAAAGAGCACTCTACGCTGACCTTTCGAGCTGAATTCCCTATTTTTGCGGCCTCAAGAACCCTGCAATTGCTGCAGCAACGACCCGTAATCATTAGAAAGCCTAAACCGGAAACTTAATTTAATCTAGAATATGGCAGACCTTTTTGAACGTCTCGTGAAAAACTATGGCCCTCTCGGGCAGCATCGTGAAAGAGCCTACGGATACTTTGCTTTTCCAAAACTTGAAGGTGAGATCAGCAGCCGGATGAAATTCCGAGGCAAAGATGTCATCGTGTGGAGCCTGAACAATTATTTGGGACTGGCAAACCACCCGGAAGTTAGAAAAACAGATGCCGAGGCTGCAAAGCAATACGGCCTTGCCACACCGATGGGTGCCCGCATGATGAGCGGCAACACCAATTTTCACGAGCAGCTTGAAAAAGAGCTGGCGGAGTTCGAAGGCAAAGAAGATGCAGTGCTGCTAAACTATGGCTACCAGGGAATGGTGAGCATCATCGATGTGCTTTGCAGCCGCCATGATGTGATTGTTTATGATGCGGAGAGCCACGCTTGCATCATCGACGGGGTACGTCTGCATCCCGGCCACCGCTATGTGTTCAAGCATAACGATATTGAGGACTTCGAAAAACAACTTCAAAGGGCACAACAACTCATCGACAGGCAGGGCGCCGGCGGTATCCTTGTGATCACTGAAGGTGTTTTTGGAATGGCCGGCGACCAGGGTAAGCTGAAGGAGATCGCCGCCCTCAAGGAACAATATTCCTTCCGTCTGCTCGTGGATGACGCGCACGGCTTTGGTACACTGGGTAAGACGGGCGCAGGCGCAGGCGAAGAACAGGGGGTGCAGGATCAGATCGACCTGTATTTCTCCACTTTTGCAAAATCGATGGCCTCCATCGGTGCCTTCGTGGCCGGTGATAAAGCCATCATTGATTATATCAGGTGGAATATCCGCAGCCAGATATTTGCAAAGAGCCTGCCGATGCCGGTTACGCTGGGCAATCTCAAAAGGTTAGAGTTGCTGCGCACCAAACCTGAACTGAAAAATAAATTGTGGGAGAACGCTACAAGGCTGCAGAACGGACTGAAGGAAAAAGGATTTGATATCGGTAAGACAGATACGCCGGTAACGCCCGTGTATATGAAGGGCGGCGTGGAAGAGGCAACTGCCATGGTGATGGACCTGCGAGAGAATTATGGCGTGTTTGCATCGGTGGTCGTTTACCCTGTAATTCCGAAAGGTCATATCATTTACAGGTTGATCCCAACGGCCTCGCATTCAGAAGAAGATATAAAAGAAACACTGAAGGCGTTTGAAGAGACGAAGAAAAAACTGGATGATGGAGGCTACAAGGTTGAGGCCATTCCTGATATGGCTGAATACAGTGCCAAAAGATTCGATTATTTCAATAGTAAGCCTAAGTCGAAATGATCCGGCTGCAAAGCCAACCTTTGTAAAAAGTCTTCTCTGAGAAGACTTTTTTTATTGCAGGTATGCAACAATGAAATACGCGCCCCGGCCTCCGTTCGATCTGCCTTCAATGATTTACATTTACAGATAAATTTTGACACATGAGAAGCGTACTGATTGTATTCTTTTTCCTGCCTCTATTAACGATTGCACAAAAAAAACAGATTACCCTCGAGGACATTTACAAAAAGGGAACTTTCAGAACAGATTTTGTTCCCGGCTTCATTACACCAACCGACGACAGTCTTTTCGATCCTCAGAATGTGATGGACGAATCGGGAAAGAAAATCGAAACGAGGGATTATCAGACGAGCGCCGATAAAAAGCGCGTATTGTTCTTCAACGGGCGTGAATCAATTTATCGCCGCTCATCCAAATCGACTGTATATGTGTATGACGTGACAGCGAAGAAAGCAACCCTGTTGAACAGCGGCAAGGTGCTTCATCCTACCTTCTCTCCCGACGGATCGAAGCTGGCCTACGTCTTCGACAATAATTTATATGTCTACGACATTGCTTCCGGCAAAACTACAGCCATCACAACCGACGGCAAATGGAACAGCATCATCAACGGCAATTGTGATTGGGTGTACGAGGAGGAATTTGAATTCACCAGGGCTTTTGAATGGAGTCCGAAAGGAACTTATATCGCCTACTACAAATTTGACGAGAGTAATGTAAAGGAGTATCAGTTTACGGTTTTCGATGATAGCTATAACAAGCAATACAGCTATAAATATCCAAAAGCCGGCGAGGCCAATTCGAAGGTGGAGATCCATATTTATAACCTGTCCAATGGACAGGATGTTAAGGCCAAATACCTTCAGGGCGATATTTATATCCCGCGCATCAAGTGGACGCAGGACGACAACAGGCTTGTGGTGTACTGGATGAATCGTCATCAGGACGACCTGAAGCTGCTGTTGACAGAAGCTTCTACCGGAGATCTGCAAACGATGTACGAGGAAACCAATAAGTACTATGTAGACATCAATGATAACTGGTGGTTCCTGAAAGACGGAAAGAACTTCATTTTCACGAGCGAAATGAATGGCTTCAATCAGCTGTACCTGTATAGCATCGACGGAAAAAAGAAGGTGCAGCTCAGCAAAATGAAGTATGACATTGCAAGCGTGGAAGGGGTTGACGAGAAAAACAAAATGGTATATTACTCACTTGCATATCCAACGCCGCTTGACCGAAATCTTTTCGCTTCCGACCTCGACGGAAAGAATACTTATATGCTCACGAGTGGAAATGGCTGGCACAGGGTTGAACTGAATGAGCAGTACACTCAGTTCTACGATTATTATTCCAACATCAATACACCGCAGGTGGTGACGCTGTACGATATCAGTAAAGGAAAGAAGGGTGTCACTGCCGTAAAGAATAAGGTGACCAACGAAAGTCAGAAATTAAAAAGCGTTCTTTCTCAATATGATCTGGGCCGCACGGAATTCATCAGGGTACCGAACTCAAAGGGCGATACACTGAATGGCTGGATGCTCAAGCCGGCTAATTTCGATGCATCAAAAAAATATCCGGTGCTGTTTTGCAATTATGGCGGTCCGGGATCGCAACAGGTGGCAAACCGCTATGGCGCTGTGAGCATGTGGCACCAATTGCTCGCGCAGAATGGCTTTATCGTAGTGAGTGTGGATAACACCGGTACGGGGTTCCGCGGAGAAGAATTCAAGAAAAAAACCTATTTGCAGCTGGGAAAGCTGGAGATAGAGGACCAGATCGATGCGGCGAAATGGATGGCGACCCTTCGTTTCGTTGACAGGGATCGCATTGGCCACTGGGGCTGGAGTTATGGCGGCTTTATGAGCTCACTCGCCATTACGAAGGGGTCGGATGTATTTAAGGCAGCCATAGCTGTTGCACCGGTTACGTCCTGGCGCTTTTATGATAACATCTATACTGAACGTTATATGCGCACGCCGGCCGAGAACAAACAAGGTTATGATGAGAATGCGCCATTGAATTTCACCGACAGGATAAAGGGAAATTTCCTGCTGATCCATGGTACTGCCGATGATAATGTACACTTCCAGAACAGTGTGGAATTCGTCAAAGCGCTGGTAAAAAGCAATATCGATTTTACAAGCGCTTATTATCCCAATAAGAATCATGGCATTTCGGGACAGGCAGATAATACTACCTTCCATTTGTATAGTAAAATGACCAACTGGCTTTATAAGAACCTGAGGGACGATCATGCACCGGTCGGTACCAACCAGAATACGGGCAATAAATCGTTCTGAGTTTTTTCGAAAATAGTGAAGCTCACTTGCGGAGCTTTTTTTATGCCATAGCTGCATTTTGTCGCGTTGCCGGTGCCGCTCAAACGCAATCACCGCGCCGAAGAAGCAGTTAAGGTTTAATAGTTGCAGCACGTCCGTTATATCCAACTCGTGTATACTTACCTTTTCGTACTTTTAAACTTCAAGCCTGTACGATGATAAAACATGTTTTGATGCTGGAAGATGATTCGGACGACCGCTATCTGGTGAGAGAGGTCCTTGCGGACCTTGGCATCGATGTTCCCGTACGTTTTTTCAATGCAAGCCATGAGTTGTTCGAATTTCTTTCTACGGCAGAAAAGCCTGCTCTGATACTTGTGGATTATAATGCTGTTCCGGACAACGGGATCGAGGTTTTGAAAAAACTAAAGGGCCAGGAAGCCTATAGGGAAATACCTGTTGCGATCTTAAGCGACAGCGATCTTCCCCGGTACCGCAGCGAATGTTATGCGCTGGGTGCAAGCACCTTCATCAAGAAGCCCGATACGATGCAGGCAACCAAAGAAAAGATCGGAACTTTTTTTAAATACTGGTTTGAAGTAGCGGAAGTTTAAGCGTGGCATTTTCGGGGGCTTATTTATAGTCTTCTCTTTCCCTGCACCTTCATTGAATGCTTGTTTTGTATCTTCAATCGCGATATGAAAAAAATTGCCGTTGCCATTACCGGTGCCAGTGGGTCAATCTATGCAAAGCAGTTGTTGCAAAAGTTGGTGCACGTGAAGGAACAGATCAATGAGCTTTCGGTTGTCATGACAGACAACGCACGCCAGGTATGGTCAACGGAACTTGGAGATGAAACATTCAGGGACTTTCCGGCGCAATATTTCGGAACAAAAGATTTTACTGCGCCTTTTGCGTCGGGCTCAGCGCAATACGACGCTCTGATCATTATCCCATGCTCGATGGGAACACTGGGAAGGATTGCATCGGGCATTTCAAATGATCTCATTACGAGGGCTGCCGATGTAATGTTGAAGGAAAGAAAGCGGTTGATCTGCGTGATCAGGGATACGCCTTATAATCTCATTCATATCCGCAGCATGGAAACAGTTACTTTGGCAGGAGGGATCATTTGTCCTGCCTCTCCTTCTTTCTATAGCAAGCCACAGAGCATCGAAGCCGTTGTGTCAACGGTGGTGGATCGTGTTATCGATCTTGCGGGATTAAATAATAATTCGTTTCGCTGGGGGAAGCGTTAAACGCGAAGGCATGATGTTAATGTTGAGCTGCCTTAGGCGGCATTGAGGATGATTGAAGGATCATTGCATCTTTGCCTGCGATACTTTTTTTCGGCGGAGCGATTTGAAAATGGCTGGGCAGAGGCAAGGAACACGGCAAGCGCAAAGTAAATTCAATGCTCTTTGCGTTTCAACCTTTGATGTTCGCCGCGTGTCTTCTCGTCATTTGTGTTTCGACGCACCGGGGATTTCAGTGAACCGGTTTCAAATCCCCGTGTGCCCTGATTAATTATTGACGAAGACCCTGTTGTTGGCCGGGGGCAGGAGGCGGACAAAACCAGACCAATGTGTCTTTTGCGCTTCTTTGTCTAACGGTCGACTTTGCGTTTAATCTTATGCCTTTCCAAATTGCTTTCTGATCAAATTCAAGGCACTGCCCGCCTTGAACCACTCGATCTGCTGCGCATTGTAGGTATGATTCAACTTCACTTTATCGATCGTACCATTCGTATGATGCAACACCATTATCAGCTGGCGGCCCGGAGCAAATTCTGTGAGACCCGTGATATCGATGACATCGTCTTCCTGCACTTTTTCATAATCCTCTTTGTCCGCAAACGTGAGGCCCAGCATACCCTGCTTCTTCAGATTTGTTTCGTGTATCCTTGCAAAGCTCTTCACCACGATTGCCCTTACCCCAAGGTGCCTGGGCTCCATGGCAGCGTGCTCGCGTGAGGAACCTTCGCCGTAGTTTTCATCTCCGATCACAACCGATCCGATGCCGGCCGCCTTATATTGACGCTGTGTGGCAGGAACAGGTCCATACTCGTTTGTCAACTGGCTCTTTACACTGTCTGTTCGGTTATTGAAATAATTCACAGCACCAATCAACATATTATTCGAAATGTTGTCGAGGTGCCCGCGATACTTGAGCCATGGACCGGCCATGGAAATATGATCCGTCGTACACTTGCCTTTCACCTTGATCAATAAGCGAAGTCCTGTAAGGTCTTTGCATTCCCAGGCAGGAAAAGGACTCAATAATTGCAGGCGTTGCGAATCGGCCTTAACTGCTACCGAAACGCCCTTCCCATTCTCGGCCGGCGCCTGGTAGCCCGCGTCCTGAACGTCGAAACCATGGGGCGGCAGCTCATAACCCCTGGGTTCATCAAGCATGACCTCCTCGCCTTTCTCGTTAAGGAGTTTATCCTTTAAAGGGTTGAAGGAAAGACGGCCCGCGATGGCATAAGCGGTAACAATTTCGGGCGATGCAACAAAAGCATGAGTGGATGCAAGCCCGTCGTTGCGCTTTGCAAAATTTCTGTTGAAAGAAGTTACGATGGTGTTCTTCCGCGTCGGATCGTCGATGTGCCGCGCCCACTGACCGATACAGGGGCCGCAGGCATTGGCGAGAATGACACCGCCAATCTCATCAAAGGTACCGAGGTACCCATCTTTCTCTATCGTATACCGTACCAGCTCCGACCCCGGTGTCACCGTGAATTCGCTTCTTGTCTTTAATCCTTTTTTCTTAGCCTGGGCCGCAATAGAAGCGGAACGGCTGATATCTTCATAGGAAGAGTTGGTGCAGGAACCGATCAATGCAACTTCGATCTGATCGGGCCACCCATTCGCAGACACTGCCTCCGCCATTTTTGAGATAGGCGTTGCCAGGTCGGGTGTGAACGGACCGTTCACATGTGGCTCCAGTTCACTCAGGTTTATCTCAATGAGCTGGTCGTAATATTTTGCAGGGTTGGCATATACTTCAGGGTCAGGACGAAGATGATCTCTCACGGTATCAGCCAATGAAGCCACTGCTTCGCGGCCCGTGGCTTTAAGGTAAGCAGCCATTCTTTCATCATAAGTGAACAGCGAGCAGGTGGCCCCGATCTCCGCGCCCATATTACAGATCGTTGCCTTACCGGTAGCACTCATACTATCCGCACCTTCACCGAAATATTCAACAATAGCGCCGGTACCACCTTTAACGGTAAGGATACCCGCCACTTTTAAGATCACATCTTTTGGAGCGGTCCATCCGCTCATACGGCCAGTAAGCTTCACGCCAATAAGTTTGGGCATTTTCAATTCCCATGGAAGCCCGGCCATGACATCAACGGCATCGGCGCCACCTACACCGATGGCGATCATTCCCAATCCGCCGGCATTGGGCGTATGCGAGTCGGTCCCGATCATCATACCACCGGGGAAGGC
Organism: Flavisolibacter sp.; assembly: GCA_035555175.1. Taxonomy (GTDB): domain Bacteria; phylum Bacteroidota; class Bacteroidia; order Chitinophagales; family Chitinophagaceae; genus Flavisolibacter. The sequence continues at coordinate 7,285 of DATMHB010000742.1, forward strand.
ATAGTTTTCCAGCACTACCTGATGAATGATCCCGGCTCCAGGCTTCCAGAATCCGATACCATATTTATTTGAGATGGAAGAAAGAAAATCATAAACCTCTTTGTTTGTATCAATGGCAGAGTTAAGGTCTTCTCTTGCACCTACCTTTGCCTGGATCAGGTGATCGCAGTGAACGGTTGAGGGAACAGCCACCCTGTCGCGGCCGCAGGTATCGAATTGCAGCAGGGCCATTTGTGCAGTAGCATCCTGCATAGCCACGCGGTCCGGTGCGAAGTCAACGTAATCCTTTCCGCGTTCATAGGGTTTCGAAGCCGGTTTGAAACCGTGGGCATAAAGAATTTTTTCAGCCAGCGTCATAGGATGGTTCAACATTTTTCTGGCTGTTGCCACTTTCGTCGGCAGCTCTTCATATACTTTCTTTATGAGGTCCAGGTCAAAAAGCATAATAAATTTTTTATAGTAGATATTGACACAGGCATTTTGTTTGCAGCCTGCTTTTAAAGTGGTGCGAAGTTACTTAAAAACAGGTTAAGAATGGGGGCTGAACCGTTGATCGATCAACCAAAAACTTTTACTTTAGCCTTATGAACCGGTTTAAAAATTTTATTGAATGGCAGGCCTTCGGGGTCCTCTCTGCCATAGGTGAAAGAATGGGGATAGCGACCAGCCGCATCCGCATGTGGTTCATGTACACTTCCCTGCTTACGCTGGGCTCACCCATCATCATCTACATGATCCTCGCGTTTTGGATGAATATCAAGCGCTATATCCTTTCCGCGCGCAGAAATCCTTTGAGGTATCTGTAGGGTCGTTTAGCGCGAAAATGCGAAAGAATTCAAAATTCATCCCGCCGGGGAGGACAAAATTCAAAATTCAAAAGTCAAAATTCAAAAATCCTAAAGCACAACGCTTACTACACGAACGCAATTATTCTTACGGAGCACTAACTAAGACTGCATGAAAGCATTAAATGTCAAAATGCCCACTACCCTCTCTTCGAACAGAGGATCTGGTCCAGCGCCTTATTTCCGTGGGTATCTTAACGACATTTATTCTTTAAAGAAGGGCTAACGGAATACAGCGCCCTTTGGTCCGTCGCATAGCACGAATAGGAGACTATGAGCTTAGGACCGTCCAGATTCAGAGTGCTGCAGAGCGCCGATTCATAAGAGGCGACCTTTGGATTTAAAGACTGATCCGCATTGAATCGGCTTGAACTTTTGGCTCCACCTTTTGTTTCAAGACAAAAGGTTGGAAAAAGAAACTTCGAATCCTGTAAGGAACTCCGCTAAAGACTAACAGTGCGCGGGTCCCTTTCAGGAGACCCACGCACGAAGTTGGAAAAAAGAAAATACCCACCGTTAAGGAAACTCCGCTAAAGAGAGGCATTGCCGCGAGTCACGCCGAAGGCGGAGACTCGCGGGCAAAGTAAAAAGAAACTACGAACCCTTTAAGGAAGATGACTATAAAGTCATCCTTGGCGCTCTTTGCGGCTTTGCGCGAAAACCATTGCGCGAAAACCATCGCGCGAAACCCTTGAAATTGATGTGGATTTAACCTACACGAGCTCCTTCAACTTTTCTACCACTATATCCACTTCTTCCTTTGTATTGTATTTGCTGAAAGAAAACCGAATGGTCTGCTTATCTGTCCGATTCAGCGCTTTCATTACGTGAGACCCTGCATCAGCACCGCTGCTGCAGGCACTGCCGCCGGACGCACAGATGTTATTGATGTCCAGATTCATTAAAAGAAAATCCGACTTGTCGGTTTTGGGAAAACACACGCTCAACACCGTATATAAAGAATTCGATCCGCAATTGAAGCTGACGCCGTCGATCGCCTTCTTCAGTTGATCTGCCATGTAATGCTTCAATCCATCGATATAGGCACTTGTTTTTTCATAATCGCGCATAGCGATCTCCAGCGCCTTCGCAAAACCAACAATGCCATAAACATTTTCAGTACCGGCCCTCATGTTCCGCTCCTGACCACCTC
>DATMHB010000743.1:0-5142 GCA_035555175.1 Flavisolibacter sp.
ATTCTCTTTTGCCAATGGTGCTCTATGTAGAAGGCCGCGATGAAAAGACCAATGTGGCAGTGGAAGTGGCCACGATGTATAACGATAGCTTCAACGAACATATTTATTCCTATGTCAATAATATCAACACGATTGAAGGCGGAACACACGTGGCCGGCTTCAGACGTGCGCTGACAAGGGTATTCAAATCGTATGGCGACAAGAATGGCCTGTTTGAAAAAGCAAAGGTTTCCATCGAAGGCGATGATTTTCGCGAAGGCTTGAGCGCAATCATTTCGGTGAAAGTACCGGAACCCCAATTTGAAGGCCAGACAAAAACAAAGCTGGGCAACAACGAGGTGATGGGCGTTGTCGATACCACCGTTTCGAAAGTGCTCGAAGCTTACCTTGAAGAGAATCCGAGAGAAGCAAAGAATATCATCAACAAAGTGATCCTCGCTGCCCAGGCAAGGGCCGCAGCACGCAAGGCACGCGAAATGGTGCAGCGCAAGAGCGTTCTGAGCGGTGGTGGTCTGCCCGGCAAACTGGCCGATTGTTCTGATCGAAATCCCGACAGGTGCGAGTTGTTCCTTGTAGAGGGCGACTCGGCCGGCGGCACTGCCAAGCAGGGACGCGACCGCAGTTTTCAGGCCATCCTTCCATTGCGCGGTAAGATACTGAACGTGGAAAAAGCGATGGAGCACAAGATCTACGAGAACGAAGAGATCAGGAATATGTATACCGCACTTGGTGTTACGGTGGGTACGCCCGAAGATCCAAAAGCACTCAACCTGATCAAGCTCCGCTACCATAAACTGATCATTATGACGGATGCCGATGTAGACGGAAGTCACATTGCGACATTGATCCTTACTTTTATTTACAGGTATATGAAAGAATTGGTTGAACAGGGCTATGTATATCTCGCCCAGCCGCCATTATATCTCGTGAAGAAAGGCAAGGAGCAGGCATATGCCTATAACGAAGAGCAGCGGAAAGCGCTGGTGGAACGCCTCGGCGGTTCAAATCCGGACAGCGTGACCATCCAGCGTTACAAAGGTCTTGGAGAGATGAACGCTGAGCAACTATGGGAGACGACCATGAATCCTGAAACCCGTACATTGAAGCAGGTTACGATCGAAAGCGCCGCAGAGGCGGACCGCGTGTTCAGTATGCTGATGGGTGATGAAGTAGCGCCACGCAGGGAGTTTATTGAAAGTCACGCGAAGTATGCGAGAATTGATGTGTAATGCACGTTGCTTAAAATAGGATGCCCGGGGATTATCTCCGGGCTTTTTTTGGGGTTCAGGCAGCGCCGCCAGTGTCATAAACAAAGCCAACGCTAAAATTTCCCCCTTCTTCGTTACCGCGCGTTCAAACAAAATGCAAAATTGAAATTGCGAAACCACCTTTTTGTTTTTGGATTTTGAATTCCTAATTTCCCTTATAATGAGAACATTATTTTTTCTTCTGGCTGTGGCCTTCGGCATGCGGGCCGAAGGACAGAAATTGCTGAAAGGACTGGTGATCGATGCAGAGAAGGGAAAGCCCATTCCGTATGCCAGCGTTTTCCTGAGCAATACTTCGGTTGGAACTCAAACCAAAGAGGACGGAAGCTTCCAGATCAATATCCCGGCCGGTAAATATGACCTGATCGTTTCTTCGATCGGTTATGAAACTTTCAGCAGAACCGTCTCTCCTGTTTCGGTTGAAGACGAAATCAGCATTAAACTGAAGCTGAAGGCAGAGGCCATGGAAACTGTGGTGATAGAACCGTATGAAAAAGATGGATGGGAAAGGTGGGGAAGATTCTTTATAGAAAACTTTATAGGCACCTCATTAAATGCCGCGCATTGTACGATAAAAAATACAGGCGTGATCAAATTCAGGAATTCGAAAAAAACGAATGAGCTTACCGCCTTTGCTTCCGAGCCCCTGATCATCGAAAACAGATCCCTTGGTTACACAATCCGTTACCAGCTAGAAGAATTCAAATATAGTTTCAAGACCCACTATCTGATTTATACCGGTTATCCCTTCTTTGAACGGATGGAAGGCAATGCATCAAAACAAAAACGCTGGGAAAGAAACCGAAAGGACGCTTACTATGGATCGATGATGCATTTCATGCGCACTTTATTCCGCAACCGGCTCGAGCAGGAAGGCTTCGATGTAAGAGCCGTTCAAAAGATCCGCAACGATGAAAAACTGAGAGTGAAGGAAGCAGCGCAAAAAAATTTCATTACTAAACGGAACGCAAACGGCACTGCTTCAGTTGAGGTCATCAACCAGGATAGTTCCGATTACTACCATCACATCCTGAGTGAATCGGATTACTTCGATGTCATCGGAAAGCAAAAATTGACGGGCGACAGCATTGCCTTCGCTGTGAACAATACTACTGCAGGTCTTGCCTTTGATAATTATCTGTTGATCACTTACAGGAAAAGGACCGCACCAATTGAATACACGAAGTCCTTTCCTGATGCAGGCAAAAGCATGTCGTCGCAGGTTGTGCTGATCAACGGCCGCCCCGTTGAGGTAGAAGCGAATGGCATTTATTACGATCCGGCAGACCTCATGAGCCTCGGTTATTGGGCCTGGTCAGAAAAAATCGCGCTTTTATTACCGTTCGATTACGAGCCACCGAAAGAATAAGTTTCTTTGCATCTCAATTTACCCCATGTCATATACTGCTCACCCCGACCGGTACACCCAAATGCAATACAGGCGCTGCGGCAAAAGCGGACTTTTATTGCCTGCACTATCGCTCGGCCTCTGGCACAATTTCGGCGCCATCGATGATTACGAAAAGTGCCGGAACATCATCCATACCGCTTTTGACTCAGGCATTACCCATTTTGATCTCGCCAATAATTACGGACCTCCTCCGGGTGGTGCAGAAGAAACCTTTGGAAAGATCCTGAAGCAGGACCTTCGTGCTTATCGCGATGAGCTGATCATTTCTTCGAAGGCAGGATGGCCGATGTGGCCGGGTCCCTATGGTGACCTGGGTTCAAAAAAATATCTCGTGGCCAGTCTTGATCAAAGCCTCAAAAGAATGGGCCTCGATTATGTCGATATCTTCTACCATCATCGCCCCGACCCTGATACACCACTTGAAGAAACAATGCGGACACTCGATCTGATGGTGCGCCAGGGCAAAGCTCTCTACATCGGCATCTCCAGCTATTCGGCGCAGGAAACTCAAAAGGCCGTACAGCTGTTGAAGCAACTTGGCACGCCCTTACTTATACATCAACCAAAATATTCCATGCTGGAAAGATGGGTGGAGGCCGGATTGCTTGATGTGCTGGATGAAAATGGAGTCGGATGCATTAGCTTTTCTTCATTGGCGCAAGGGCTGCTTACAAATAAATACCTCAATGGAATTCCTGCTGATTCAAGAGCTGCCAGCACCAGAGGCAACGGCGCACTGGAAGCAGGCGGAATTACAGAAGAAACGCTCGGTAAAGTAAGAAAACTAAATGCGCTGGCCTTAAAAAGAGGACAGTCATTAGCACAGATGGCGCTGGCCTGGGTATTAAAAGACAGGAGGATCACTTCTGTCATCATTGGCGCAAGCAAGGCAGACCAGGTCACAGATTCTATTCAGTGTTTGAAAAACCCTAGCTTCGCGGCCGAAGAATTAAAGCAGATCGATCAAATCTTAAAGCCGGCTGCCCAATCTGTTTGACACTATGCGGAACACCCATGTATTTTCGACAACTCTTTTGATTGTTTTTCTTACTGTTTGTATGCAGGCAGGCGCGCAGGAATCAAAGTTTAAAACAAAAGGGGGCATAACAGGCTATGGAAATGCGTTCAGCGACAATACCTATTACAAGATATTTTACCTCGCGGCAGATTTTTCAAGCTCATTCAAGCCGCCGAAAAAAAATGATTTCGTAGGCTGGTATTTTGAGCCGCAGTTCAACTTCGTTCACACACTGCGACCCTTCGATTATGAATTCGGTGCCAACCTCGGCATCCGGAATTATATCAGGATCAGTCCAGACTTTTATCTCTATCAGATGCTGGGCTCCGGTCCCCATTATATTTCGGCCGAGCTCGACCGGCAGGCGACCGGTTTCATTTTTTCAGATAACCTCGCTATTGGCAGTTTTATGGGTATCGGAAAAAAATCCCTTTTCCTTAATCTTCAATTCAGAATGCGGCATATATCGAATGCCAATCTCAAGCTCCCCAACCGCGGAGTGAATTCATACAATTTCCTTGTTGGCTTTTCCTGTGTCGATCCAGCTCACAACAAACGGGGTCGGCAGTGATCGCAGTAAGATTTTGGCCCTGGTTTTGCCGAAATAATGTAGATTTAAACATTACTAACTACAAAAATTAATCATATGGCAGACGTTCAGCTTACTGCGTACAATGTAAAAACCAAGGAAAAAAATGTTCCGATTCAGGATGCTGTAGTTACTAAAACCGCTAAGGGCGCCTACATGGTTCAGGGTCATGACGGTAAAGGCAACAAGCTGACTACGTTGTGCAATGAAGAGAAAGCACTGGCCGCTATCAAGGCGGGCGTTGCTAAACAGGGGTGGTAATTAATTCATCAAAATAAAAAGCTGTCAGCCTCAGGCCGACAGCTTTTGTCGTTTATAGCTTTAATTTTTGTACAGCTTAAACGCCTGCCTTTTACCTGCTGCATCGGTTTGAAGGAGGTACATACCGGCCGGCGCGGCTGAAAGGTCAATGCTCAATTTCTGCAGCAGGCCTGTTGCCGTCCTGTGGTACTCGCGGACGAGACTTCCCTTCACATCAAACACCTTCGCCTCAAAATTGTTACCGGCATCGATCTGAAATACCAGGTTGAAAAATCCAGTGGAAGGATTCGGATACACCCTTCCCAGTACGGTCTCATTAAACAGAACTGAGCGTATAGGCGAATAGCTGAATGAACCATCAAGGTTTACGATCTTCAGCCTGTAATACCTGGGTCCGAATTTATCCGCTTCATTATCCGTGAATGAATAATTGCGGTTAGTGGTGGAATTTCCCAGGCTTGTGACTGAACCGATCTTCAGATAATGGCCGGCCTGGAGTTCTGCATTCCCTCTGGCCAGTTCAATTTCATAAGCAGCAACATTGGCTTCGGTGGCTACAGACCACTTGAGCACTACTTCTTCATTGAGCCCTTTT
>DATMHB010000744.1:0-3137 GCA_035555175.1 Flavisolibacter sp.
CAGGATTTTATGAGACGGCCCGGTGGATGCTTGTACACAATAAAAAATAGCCCGGACTTCGTTTTTTCCTTCAATTCTTTTTTGCGATCACGATCATGCGGGGCGTTTTTCTAACGTCGTACCGGTTTAATTCGTAGTCGCCAAACAATTCGGTCACCTGCATGTCCTGGAACGACAGCATGTCCGTAAAATCGCCCACACTGAGCTTTGCCACCTGCTCGGTATATTCACACCGGCGATCAACTGAAGGATCTGAAACGATGATCTTTTTATAAAAATTACGATCGTCCATCCAACGGTGGATCTCATAAGTGGTATTGCCGATCTTTTTTATTTCGTTATGAATAAGGTGTTCTTCTACAAAATGCACATTGAGGTAATCAAAAAGGACGGTGCCTGATCTCTTCAAGCTTTTTGCGATCATCGATACCGAGTCATCATGTTCGCGGCGCGTGGCAAAATAGCCGAATGAGGTAAAGAAGTTGAACGCGTAATCGAAAAAATTGATCCATGCGGGAAGGCGCATATCATGCTGGTAGAAATGAAGGTGTTCATGTTCAAATTGTTTGGCAAAGTGAATGCTTTCGGGTGACAGGTCGATGCCCGTTACATCATAGCCTTTTTCGGCGAGAAAGATGCTGTGTCGTCCCCGTCCGCATGCAACATCGAGCATGCTGCTGCCCGCCGGTGGTTGAAGATGATCCAGCAACCTTGTTATGAACTGCCGCGCCTCGGCCTCGTCTCTTCCAAAGTAGAGCTTATGGTAAAAAGCCGAATCGAACCATTCTCTGTACCATTCCTTTGCTGACATTGCCAATTTTTTACAAAAGTAATAGCCCCGCACAGTTTTAAGTTGAAACCGCTAAGCATGAAAACCGTATTTTTGCCACCCTAAATTTTTCTACGTGGCATTGATCAAGAGCATTTCCGGCATCAGGGGAACAATTGGAGGAAGACCGGGGGATTCATTATCGGCCATTGATGTGGTCAAGTTCACTGCCGCATATGGTAATATCATCGCCGAGTGGCGGGAAGATAAATCGCAGCCTGCGAAAATTGTCGTAGGCCGCGACGGAAGAATGAGTGGAGAGATGGTGAGCCAACTGGTGATCAATACCCTGGTAAGTCTGGGTGTCGACGTTATCGACCTTGGCCTTTCCACTACGCCAACCGTTGAAATCGCCACTAAGCAGGAAGGCGCCGATGGTGGTATCATCATTACCGCCAGCCATAATCCCAAAGAATGGAATGCGCTCAAGCTGCTCAACCGCGATGGAGAATTCATTGACGCAAAGCTTGGTGCAGAAGTGCTGAGCCGTGCTGAAGGACAGATGTTGGGTTTTGCCAGCGTGGATAAGCTGGGAAAGGTTACGAAAAATACCGGTTATCTGCAAAAGCATATCGACCTCGTGCTGAATTATCCGTTGACGAACAGGAAGTCGATTGAAAAAAAAGAATACAAGGTTGTCGTTGATTGTATCAATTCAACTGGTGCACTTGTCGTTCCCGAACTGCTGAAACAATTGGGGGTGGCGGAGGTCATTGTGTTGAATGGTGAAGTCAATGGAAAGTTTGCACACAATCCTGAACCGTTGCCTGAGCATCTCAGTTCACTGAGCAATGAGGTGGTGAAGCAGAAGGCAGACTTTGGCATTGCGGTAGACCCCGATGTTGACCGGCTGTGTTTTGTTTGTGAGGACGGCAGCATGTTTGGTGAAGAGTACACACTGGTAGCTGTCGCCGATTATATACTGGGTAAGAAGCTTGGCAATACGGTGAGCAATATGAGCAGCACAAAAGCGCTGAAGGAGATCACGCAGAAATCGGGCGGTGAATATTTTCCATCTGCAGTGGGCGAGGTGAATGTGGTGATGAAGATGAAGCACGTGGAGGCAGTGGTAGGCGGAGAAGGCAATGGAGGCATCATTGTTCCTGACTTTCATTACGGTCGCGATGCATTGATCGGCATAGCGCTCTTCCTGTCGCATTTTTCTGCCTATAGCAAAGGATTGAAATCATTCCGGGGCAACTATCCTGATTATTTTATTTCCAAGAATAAGATTGAACTCGAAAACGGCCTGGATGTTTCTGCCATCTTCGACAGGATCAAAAGAAAATACAAGAATAATCCTATCAATACTGAAGATGGATTGAAAATAGAATTCGATACGGACTGGGTGCACCTGCGCACGTCGAATACAGAGCCCATCATACGCATCTATGCGGAAAGCAGTTTTGAGACCACGGCCAACAACATTGCAAAGCGCCTGATGCAGGACATCAGGGAGTGCAGCGTGTAGCCTCACAGGCAAAAGAGCAATTGTTTGCGTATCTTGCACGTTCTTATTTTGCCCCGGCAGAAAATAATCATACATGCAGCAAACGGTTTCCGAAAACAAAATTCATCACGGTACCCTGAGCCGTCAGGATCAACGAATTTATTTCGATAACGCAGCTACCACTGCTTTGGATAAAGAAGTGCTGGAAGCCATGTTGCCTTACATGACAGAGCATTTTGGAAATCCTTCTTCCATTTATTCTTATGGAAGAGAAACGCGCCTTGCCATTGAAAACGCCAGGAAGACGGTGGCCCGCGCCCTCGGCGTGCGACCAGGTTCTATTTTTTTTACCAGTGGCGGAACAGAGAGCAACAATACGGCAATTGCTACTTCTATCCGTGACCTCGGCTGCAGCCATATCATTACGTCACCTATCGAACACCATGCGGTGCTTCATACAGTGGAGCATTATGGTCATAGCCATGATGTTTCAACGAGCTTTGTTGCATTAAAGGAGGACGGCCATACGGATCTGAAGGATCTGGAAGAGCAGCTTTCCGATCAGTTGATGAAGGGAAAGAAATGCCTGGTCAGCCTGATGCATGCCAACAATGAGATCGGGGTGCTGCTGCCCATTAAAAAAGTGGGCGAGCTGTGCGAAAAGTACGGCGCCATCTTTCATTCCGATTGTGTACAAACCATCGGTCACTATCCTGTGAACCTCGGTGAGCTTTATATTCATTTCATTTCAGCTGCGAGCCATAAATTCCATGGACCGAAAGGTGTTGGTATTTTATATGTCAACGAAAACATCCAGATCAGGCCCTTTATTTTTGGAGGTGGTCAGGAGCGGAACAT
>DATMHB010000745.1:0-4812 GCA_035555175.1 Flavisolibacter sp.
ACGATTTTGACCAGCACCTTTACAAGAACATAAGATCCATTGATGCGCTCGTAAATTATATTGAAAACAACTTCAAGGGAGAAAAGAATTCATTCGAATTTGTAAACTATATCGGCACGGTGATCAGTCACCGCTTCTATCATAATTTTAGTTTCTATACAACAGATGATAACTGGATTGCCGGTCTTGCAGGAAAGCTGGTGAGGGAAGACGTGGCGGCTATTGTCATTCCTGAAGATATCATGAAGTTCCCCAATGCGGCTTGCAGCCAGCAAAGTATTGTACTGATGGAATGTGCACGGAGGTTTGGACTCGATTACAGGAAAGTCTCGTTCGATCACCACTATGCGGTTGAGATCAAGGTAAAGAACAAATGGCACTACGTTGACACCAATATAGAAGTGATCACCAAAAACGAATCGCTCGACCAACTGATCAAAACTGGCAGATTCTTTTTGCTGTACAGAACAAGAATTCCTGAAAATGATATCAAGATGTACCTGGCGCATCCGAGGTATGGAAAGGTGAACGCCGAACCCGCGCCACAGGCTGCAGCATTCCAAAGGTTTACCTCGTGGATGTCCGACTATTTTTTCTGCATCCTGTTTTTTCTCGAAGCGTGCTTTCTTTATTTATACACCACAAGGCAACGGGCGGGATCGCCACCATTCGGGTCGTCTGTCATTCACCTCTAAGCTAATCGTTGAATTTCTTTTTTAGTTCCATCAACTTGCTTTGAAACGGATTTACAGCTTCTGTCTTTGCATTCGTTTTTTTGCCGGGATGTGGCTTTCGCTGCGCTGATGGCTGATCGGGTTTATTCTCTGCGTCCTTCATTGTCAACGCAATTCTTTTACGGGCCACATCAACTTCAGTAACCGTGACCATCACGGTCTGATTAAGCTTTACAACCTCATTGGGATCGGAGACATAACGTCTGCTCAGCTGCGATACGTGTACAAGTCCGTCCTGCTTTACACCCACATCCACGAACGCGCCGAAGTTCGTAATGTTCGTTATCCTGCCGGGCAACCGCATGCCCACTTTCAGGTCTTCAATGGCTTTCACCGTGTCCTCAAAACGGAACTCTTCGATTTGGGCACGTGGGTCCCTCCCTGGTTTCTCAAGTTCCTGCATGATGTCGTCAATGGTGAACGCACCGATCGTTTCACTGATGTATTTTGTCCTGGTCACCTGCCGGCGCAAAGAAGGGTTGCTGACCAATTCATGCAACGAAGCATTTACATCCCTTGCCATCTGTTCAACCAGCCCATAGCGTTCGGGATGAACGGAAGAATTATCCAGTGGATTTTCCGCACCCGGTATCCTTAAAAATCCTGCGCACTGCTCGAAAGTTTTTGCGCCCATCAGAGGCACTTTCTTCAGATCGTCGCGTTTTTTGAATGGACCGTTTTCCTTACGGTATTGAACGATATTATTGGCGAGGCTTGAGGAGATGCCGGAAACATATTGCAACAGGTGACGTGAGGCCGTATTAACATCGACACCAACAAAATTCACTGCACTTTCCACTACCCTGTCCAACCCCTGTTTCAGCCGCAACTGATTTACGTCGTGCTGATATTGCCCGACACCAATGGATTTCGGATCGATCTTTACCAGTTCACTTAGTGGATCAAGCAATCTTCTTCCGATGCTCACGGCACCGCGCACGGTCACGTCCTGTTCCGGAAATTCCTCCCTCGCCGCCTCAGAGGCCGAATAAATGGAAGCGCCACTTTCATTTACCTGGAATACGCTGACATGCTTTCCAAAATCAATAGTGCGCACTAGCTGTTCAGTCTCTCTTCCAGCCGTGCCATTGCCCACACCTATGGCTTCGATATCGAAGTGCTGAACGAGCCGTTTTAGTTCAACGGCGCTCTCCTGCCACTGGTTCTGTGGCGGGTGCGGATAAACTACGGAATGATGCAGGAGATTTCCCTGGGCATCGAGGCACACCAGCTTGCACCCGGTTCTGTAACCAGGATCGAGGGCCAGCACCCTTTTGGATCCCAAGGGTGATGCCAGCAAAAGCTGTCGGAGGTTTTCGGTGAATACCCTGATAGCCTCCTCATCTGCTTTATTTTTAGTAAGCAGCCGGAATTCATTTTCAATTGATGGCTTGAGCAGTCTTCCGTATGCATCTTCAATGGCTTTCTTTACTTCGGTTGCCGAAGGCGAATCGTTCTTGATAAAAATTTTTTCGATGCCTTGCAGTGCAGCTGCTTTATCAATAGCAATATCCATCATCAGGAATCCTTCTTTTTCTCCGCGCCGGATGGCGAGTATCCTGTGCGATGGGCTTTGCGAGAGCGGCTCACTGAATTCGAAATAGTCGCGGTATTTCTGTGCGCCCTCTTCATCTTTTTTCGTTGTCAGTACTTTAGAAGAAAGTTCCGCACTTTCTGAAAACAGCTGTCTTATTTTTCCCCTCGTCCTTTCGTCCTCGCTGATCCATTCTGCGATAATATCCCTTGCTCCCTGGGTCGCTTCCTTTTCATCCTTCACCTGCTCATTAAAATATTTTTGAGCAGCCTGCCGAATATTTTCATCCGATTGTTCAAAGATCAGTCTGGCCAGGGGCTCAAGCCCTTTTTCGATTGCCTGCGAAGCCCTGGTTTTTCTTTTAGGTTTATACGGAAGATAGAGGTCTTCGAGTTCTGCGGCGCTCAGACATTCATCTATCTTCCTGCTTAGTTCCGGCGTGAGCTTTCCCTGTTCTTCGACTGATTTGAGAACCGTTTCTTTTCGTTTCTGCAGATCGTTGTAATAGGCTATTTCTTCAACGATGTTGCCGATCGCTACTTCATCAAGGTTGCCGGTAGCTTCCTTGCGGTAACGCGCCATGAAAGGAATGGTGGCACCTTCGCTATTCAATTGCTGCACCTGGTTTACCTGTTTCACGCTGAGGCCAAGCTTCGAAGCGATGTGCTGGAAATATTTCTGCTCCATATAGGATATTTTATAGGGTTTGCAAATCTAGGAGAAGAGGAGGAAGAAAAAATTTTGATTCTTTGACCGGGTTTCTTATTAATGAGCAATTCAAAATTCAGAACGTAAGGTCCAGGCCTTCTTGAACATCCAAAATTCAGCAACTGACTCCCTAGCGCCGCCTCCCGTTTAACCGTTCATCCGACCGATGTTAATAAATGTTAAGGCTTTGCAACTTTCTTGGAGGCTGAACCGACTTCTTTAGTACATTTCGCCCTTGTTTACGGACCGTCGTTATATTTTCTAACAAAAAAACATATGCACATGAATCTTCGCGTAGCTGTTGCCATGGCAACCAGCTTTCTTTTTTCATCCGCTGTGTTTGCCCAGGGCAACCCCCAACAAAACGGGCAGACTACACCACCCAGTGGCCAGTTCCCGGCTAACCGCGGCAGCAGCACAAGCCCCCGCCCTTATTCCGAAATCATTACATCCAAGGCAAGAACTTCGAAGGGTTTGATCACCACGCATCGCCTGGATGACAAGTATTTTTTTGAAATCCCTGATTCTTTACTGAACCGCGAGATCCTGGTCGTTAACCGGATCTCAAAAGCGCCCGCAGGTGCGCGTGCAGGCTTTCTTGGGTATGCAGGTGACCAGATCTCGGACAACGTGATCACATTTGAAAAAGGTCCAGGCAACAAAATTTTCCTCAGAAGCCTTTCCTATCAGGAAGTAGGACGCGATTCAGCGGGCATGTATCAGTCAGTACGCAATTCCAATCTGCAGCCGATCAATGCAGCATTTAACGTAAGTGCTTATCACACTGATTCAGCAACAAACGTGAAAAGTTCAGTGATTGAACTTACCGACTACATCATGGGCGACAACGACATCCTGTTCTTTGATTCAAGGGTGAAAAGATCGCTTGGACTAACACAATACCAGAGGGATAATTCATACGTTATTGATGTAAAGTCGTTCGCCAATAACGTGGAGATCCAAACCGTGAAGACGTATATGCGCACACCCACTCCGGCGCCGGGGCAAAACGCGCAGCCGGCTTTCGGCGCAATTACTGGCTCGCCCACTACGTTTGAATTGAATAGCTCGATGGTGCTTCTGCCGAAGGTGCCGATGAAGCCACGCTACTTCGATCCGCGTGTTGGTTATTTCGCTACCGGTTATACCGATTTTGATGCGAACCCGCAAGGTATCGAAGAGATCCGCATGATCACCAGGTGGAGACTCGAACCCAAACCCGAAGACGTTGACAAATATCTGCGCGGTGAACTTGTAGAACCCAAAAAGCAGATCGTTTATTATATCGATCCGGCAACACCAAGAAAATGGGTGCCGTATCTCATCCAGGGCGTGAATGACTGGAATTCAGCTTTTGAAAAAGCCGGATGGAAAAATGCAATCGTGGCTAAAATGGCGCCGACAAATGATCCTTCCTGGAGTCTGGAAGGCGCGGGCTATTCGGCCATCGTTTACAAACCTTCCGACGTGGCCAATGCAAGCGGACCTCACGTTCACGATCCCAGAAGTGGCGAGATCCTGGAAAGCCACATCAACTGGTATCACAATGTAATGAACCTGGTTCGTGACTGGTATTTCATTCAAACAGCGGCGGTTGATCCAACAGCCCGCACCATGCGTTTCCCTGATTCACTCATGGGACAGCTGATACGCTTTGTTTCATCACACGAAGTTGGACACACGCTGGGCCTTCGCCACAACTGGGGCTCCTCTTCTACTGTTCCGGTTGAGAACCTGCGCAACAAAGCATGGGTTGAAGCCAACGGTCACACACCTTCTATCATGGACTATGCGCGTTTCAACTATGTAGCGCAACCTGAAGAAAATATCACAGAG
>DATMHB010000746.1:0-8152 GCA_035555175.1 Flavisolibacter sp.
TGGATCGCCATTATTAGGATCTACACCAAAATATTGACGCACATAGAAGGTTTGAACATCATGTCCCTGCTGAATTAAAAACGTTCCAATGATCGGGGAAGGCACGCTGGTCACCCTGTTCTTGTTATAGGCAAAATTGAAATTTACCTGCCACGTAAAATCTTTCGATTGAATGGGTGTGCCGATCACACTGGCCTCTACACCTTTGTTTTCCATAGAACCAATGTTCACGGTTTTGCTTGCGGCACCGGAAGTTGGTGAAAGTGGAACGGCCAGCAAAAGGTCTTCTGATTTTCTTTTGTACCAGTCGGCACTTACCGTGAGACGGTTCTTCAGAACACCAATGTCGATGCCTACATTCAAAGGCTTGTTCCGCTCCCACGAAAGGTCAAGATTGCCCACATTGGACGGTGCACTGCCGGGCGAGCTGTTATAGCTCGCATTAAAGCTATAGCTGGGGAAATAATCATAGTTACCGATACCGGCATTTCCATTCACGCCATAAGATGCACGCAGTTTTAGCTGGCTGATGGCGCTCACATTGTGCATGAAGTTTTCCTTGTCCACGTTCCATGAACCACCGACAGACCAGAAATTGCCATACGGATTATTGCTGCCAAAACGCGAAGAACCATCACGTCGAAAACTTCCAGAAACAATAAAGCGATCCTGATAATTTACGTCGCCTGATGCAAACACGGAAGCAAATGAATAATCTGATATCGCACCGGTAGATGTGCTAGGTGTTGCTGCAGATGACGGATACTGCAAATACAGCGTGGGAGAAAGAGAAAAACCTCTCCCTTGCAGTGTGGTAAAATAGCTACGGCTTAATTGTGCCTCGTATCCTGCCTGCGCATTAAAGCTGAGATCTCCATTGCTTGTGATATTCTGATTAAGCGACAGCGTGTTCGTCCACACCCAGTTGAAATACCTGGTATACGCTGCAAAGGCGCGACCGGTTGTGGCCTGATTATAATTGATTCCCGGATTGAAGGTAGGACTGCCTGCAAGCAGAACAGCACCATCACCATAGAGCGGGTTATTGTATTGATCTTCCTCCAATAAACTAAGATCGCCACCGAACTGTGTGCGGAATTTTAAATTGCTTAGAATGCTGTACTCTGCATTTACACTGCCGCGAATACTTGTCTCCTTTAAATATCTTTTATCCATATTCGCGAGCGCGACCGTATTAAAAGTGGTGCTGGTCGGAAAATCCGGGGTCAGGATATTATAAGTGCCGTCGGGCTTATAAGCAGAACGGGTTGGCAAAATAAACAACGAGGAAAGAACCGGATTTCCAAATGCGCCGCCGGCAAGTGGCGTATGCTGACCAACGTAACCAGCATTGATGTTGGCACCGACGGTGATTTTTTCTGAAGCCTTATTGGTGACCCGGATACTGCCTGTATACCGCTTCAGCTCACTTGCGATCACTGTTCCTTCCTGGGTAAAATAGCCTCCTGAAATAAAAAATGTGGTTTTGGCATCGCCGCCGCTCGCGCTTACATTGTACTGCTGCTGTCTTCCTCTCCGCGTCACAGCATCAAACCAGTTATAGTTAGATCCGTTGCCAAGACCGAGGGCAGCAAGGGTATTGTTGATCGTGGTAGTTGACGCACCTGCATTCACCAGCCCTTCCCGCTGAAGGTCGAGGTATTGTTGTGCGTTCAGAGGCAGGTATTTGTCGTTGATGTACGCAATATCGCTTTGGCCTGCTTCTGCATCCAAACGAAACTTTGTTTTACCCGCCCTGCCCTTTTTTGTAGTAACTAGGATCACGCCATTTGCCGCACGGCTTCCATAAATAGAAGCAGAAGCAGCATCCTTCAGCACCGTAACGCTTTCAATATCGTTAGGGTTCATCGTGCTTAAGATATTGGAAGTAGTTGTGAGACGGGAAAGGTCGTTTGCATTGATCGGCACACCGTCAATGACCCATAAGGGCGCATTACTCGCCGTGATGGAGCTGATACCCCTGATCCTGATCTGCTGGTTGGCACCGGGCGCACCCGATGAAGCTACAGATTGAAGTCCGGGAATCTGGCCCTGCAGCGCTTTGTCGAGAGAAGTAAACGGTTTGTTCTCGATGTCTCCCCCACCTACTGTTGCAACAGAACCGGTAAGGTCGGCTCTCTTCGCCTGACCATATGCGATCACCACAATTTCCGCCATGTCGGTCCTGTTCACTGCCGACAATGAAACATTGTAGGTGTCGCTCGACGTGAGGGAAATTTCTTTTTCACCCAGGCCGATGGAGGAAATTACAAGGGCTTTTGCATTCGGGGCAACGGTTAGCGAATAAGTACCGTCCGGATTTGTGGTCGTACCTGTGTTGGTTCCTTTTACAAGCACAGAAGCATTAGGAACACCATTGCCCTTATCATCTGTTACTTTACCGGAAACTGTGCGATTTTGTGCCAGGAGCTGCGCGCTTATGAGCAGCATGCCCAGCATGAAGAGTAGAAGTCTTCTCATGTGTTTTAATTATGAAGTTTATAGATATACTTGAAATAAAAGCCGGTATTGAATAGGATACGAATAATCCTTACAATAGTCTAGCGGACAGGCAAAATCTTTTTTCAACAGCCATGAATCTTGAAGTGATCAATAGCCCATGTCAACCACCTCCTGTATCGAATAAGCTTATCGCGTAATTTAGAATTGAATTGGACCGTTTCAAAAAGAGACCTCTGCCTTGGGCAGAGGTCTTCATATAGCAAATCTTATTGGTTAGCCGTCATCAGTTTGTTATATAAAAGCTCGCTTGCCGGTATCGGCCACACATAGGTAACCGAAGAAGGCGGAACGGAGCTAACACTTCCTTTTGCAGGGAAGGTAGCATTCAGACGCATGATATCCAGTGACCTCACACCTTCTCCCAGCAATTCAATCCGCCGTTCAGTAAGGATCATGTCGATCAGTGCAGCCTGTGATGCCGGCGCGAGTGTAGTTGCAGGATCGGAGCGCTGATGCACAGCATTGAGCAAAGCGACCGCTCTTGCATCAACGCCGGTGTTAGTTCTTGCCAGTGCTTCAGCGAGGTTGAGCATCACTTCCGCATAACGGATGATGGGCACATAGTTGTTATTGTCGTCATTGAACTTTGTATACCTGATGGGCGTTGTCGACGTCACGAAATTGGTTCTTCTCGCATCCGTTGCCGTGAACTGTGCATTGCCAAGAATGCCCGATGGATTAAGCGCAAATTCCGCATTCTCATAAAGAGCCAATCCGTTCTGGGTTCCGGGCGCGCTGGCCTGCGACATGGGTAGACTGAAAATGGATTCAACATCTGTGTAAGGCGACCTGAATACAGTCAGTATGCTTGGCGCCAGCCTGTGCGCTACGCCTGAAGGCGCAATAAAAGGAGCAGTAGCCGGTACCAGCTTGTTCCCTTCGGTGATCACTTCAGCATATTTACCCATGCTGAGGTACACCCTTGTCTTGAACGCGATGGCAGAATTGCGGTGCGCTCTCACGACATTGCTGTCGCCGGCGGCTCCATAGGTTAGCGGTAAATTAGTTTCTGCAAAATTCAGATCGGCAAGGATCTGGTTATACACTTCGGCTACAGTGGACCTTGCAAGGTCAGCGCCTTCAGAGCTCTTACTGGCGGTAAGGCGCAAAGGAAGGCCGGGACTGGCACCGTTATCAGCCGTATAAGGTTTACGTCCATACAGATTAACGAGATAATAATAGCTGACCGCGCGCACAAAGCGAACCTCACCACGATACTGATTGGCGACTGTTGATGGAATGACAGAAGGATTCGCATCGAGGCCTTCCAGAACAACATTGGCCCTGTTGATAGCCGCATAACCTGCAGACCACATGTTTTCCACCTGATTGTCGGAAGACACAATGGAAAAATTCCAAACACCAAGGGCGGTTACGCCATTGCCCGTGATGTTGAGCCAATCTTCTCCTCTCACATCATTGTACACGAGCGCTCTGCCACCGAGAAAGTTTCCGCTTTTGGCAGCAGAGTACACACCAAATACCTGCTGCTTGATACGGTCGGGCGACGAAAAAGCAACCGCATCAGAAAGTGTTGTTTGAGGAATGGGGCTTAATTTTTCCTTCTTACATGATACAAAACCTGCTACGCCCGACAACAGCACGAGGTAAAGAGATATATTCTTCAATTTCATAATTTTCTTTTTTTCAATTAAAATCCAATGTTGAGACCAACTGTAAATGTTCTTGCCTGTCCGATGGTATTGCGGTCCACACCTGGCGTGAGCGCGGCATTTCCATTCACTGAGATCTCAGGATCGCTGCCCGGGTATGGAGTGAGGGTAAAGGCATTGAACACTTGTGTATAGAAGCGAAGGCTTGATATGCCCAGGCGGCCCGTAACATCGGTTGGCAGCGTATAACCCAGACTAATGTTCCTGAACTTTATGAACGCGCCGTCAAACAGGTTGATGTCCATGGGAATGGAAGATCCATTGGAGATATTGTCATTGAAGACAACCCTTGGGATACCTGTAATGTCGCCTGGCTTCTGCCAGCGATTAAGCACCATCGTTCCATTATTCCAGAAGCGCTGATCCAGAAGACCTGCCCTGGATCCAAAATAGACCTTGTTGCCATGACTGTAGATGATATCGACATTTACATCGAAGCCCTTGTAAGCAAAGTTGTTGATGAGCCCTCCATATAAAGTAGGCAGTGCATTGCCCGAAATCACACCATCGCGGCCAAGATCAATGGCGGGCGCGATCGTTCCATCGCGATACCTCCATCTGCTCGCAACGGGATCAGCAAAATTGAACAGCACATCGCGTCCTTGCGCATCTACAAATACCCTGCGTCCTGTAAGCGGATCAACACCCCTTGTACGCACAACAAAGAACGATCCGATGGGTGAACCAACCCGAGTAATATTGGTGCGCTCTAACTGTGATGTACCAACGATTTCAGGAACGCCGGGAGCCAGTGAAGTCACGCGGTTCTTCTGGCTTGTGAGGTTGAATGTTACATTCCAGGTGAAGTCCTTTTTGTTGATAGCCTTGAAATTCAGATTTAACTCGATGCCCTTGTTGTACATCTCGGCTGCGTTCGATGAAATCGTATTGCCTGGAATCCCCATTGAAGTTGGGGTGGGAACGTCGATGATAAGATCGGTCAGATTTGTCTTGTAATAAGTAATCTCACCATTGATGCGGTCATTGAGCAAACCGAACTGAATGCCGACATCGAGCTTCTTGCTTGTCTCCCAGGTAAGGGCCTGGTTACCCGCCTGAGAAAAGAAAAGCGTAGGATAGCCCAGTCCATACTGACCGGAACTGAAAGTTGAGAGGGATGCAAAATTGCCAACGCCGCTGATGTTACCGACACGGCCATAGCTGCCGCGCAGGCGAAGCAGGTTCACCGTGCGGGAACTGCCCCAGAAAGATTCATCGGAGATGTTCCATCCTGCAGAGCCTCCGGCGAATGTTCCCCACTTCTTTCCTTCGGCAAAAGCAGAATATCCATCCCTTCTTACGGTTCCGCTGAGATAGTAGCGCCCTTTGAAATTATAATTCGCCCTTCCAAAAAACGACAGCAGATAATTTTCGGTCAGACTATTATTGACCGGATTGTCATTGATCGTAAAGTTGCCCTGGAATTCATTAAAGAACTGGTCAGAAAGGCCGGAGCGGCTGGCTCCCCAACGGTCGGTCTTTGTCGATTGCTCCTCGCTTCCGACAAGCAGATTGAAATTGTGCTGGTCGTGAACGCTGAAGTCATAAGTGATGTAGTTCTGAAAATTGGTGATATTGAATTTGCCGGTCGTATTGAAGGCCCTGCCATCGTCGGTTACAGACGTAGTTTGAATGCCATCACCGGTCAATGCATTATAGAAAGTTTTGTCTTCTGTGGAAGTCCAGTTCACACCATATTGCGTGCGGAAAACAAGCCCTTTGGTCAAAGTGAATTCACCGTATACATCGCCCAGCAACTGGTCGCTTTGCGAAGTGATCACGTTCAGATCGCGCACAGCAACGGGATTATAAAAACCGGAATTGGTCCGATTCTTATTTCTTCCGATCTGATTAAAACTATTCCTTGCAACCGGATCATCGATGCCCAAAATGTTATAACGGCCGTCAGGGAGATAAGGAGAAACATTCGGTGCGGTAACAAACGCGAGACGTGCAGAACCTGCCGTCGCGAACGGAGTGCCGGGGAGTGAACCGGAATTTGGCGAGCGGGTGCTGCCACGGCTAAAATTAAAATTGCCGCCCACCTTGAACCAGTTGTTCACTTTTTGTTCAAGGTTCATGCGCATCTGCTTCCTGTCGAATGTATTCGTTTGAAGCACGCCTTCCTGCTTCGCGTAGTTGGCGCTGAAATAATAGCGCGTGCCCTGGTTGCTGCCGGAAACACTGATATTATGGTTTTGCTGGAAACCTGTCTGGTAGAGATAATCTGCCCATCTTGTGTCCACAGGGGTTCCATTGATCGTATCAAGGAAAAAGAGTGGATTGCCGGCAGGCACCCCTGTTACAACAACCTGGTTCAGGTTCTTCAACGCTTCGTTTTTGATGCTAACATATTGCTGCGCATTCAGTACATCAAAAATTTTGAATGCCTTGGTCCAGCCTACCCATGTCTCATAACTTACGCGCGCCTTGCCCTTGCCCTTCTTTGTTGTGATGACCAGCACGCCGTTCGCAGCGCGGCTTCCATAAATCGCAGCTGCTGCGGCATCCTTAAGCACATCGATCGACTCGATATCACTCGGATTAAGGTTACCCAGCACATTGTTGGCAGAAAGGTTTGTGGAAATATCGCCGGTAAAAACGGGGATACCATCAATCACTACAAGTGGAAAAGTAGAACCGGTAATAGAGTTCGCGCCGCGGATGCGCACGACCGGCGGATTATTCAAAACACCGTTCGGAATGGTGATGTTGAGACCTGCAGCCTTACCAGCAAGCGCCTGCTCGAAACTCTGAACAGGTTGATCCTTTAAGCCGGCCGCTCCGATGGTGGCCACGGAAGCTGTCACATCTTTTCGCTTCAGCGTACCATAACCAACCACTACAACTTCATCCATACTTCTCACCACATTCGTCATGGTAACATTCACGACAGTCTGGTTGCTGATCGAAATCTCCTGGGTACCCATATCGGCAAATGAAAAAACAAGTGTACGCGCGCCGGACGGAACTGAAAGAGAATAAGTCCCGTCCTCGCGGCTTAGAGTTCCATTATTAGTGCCTTTTATAAGCACGGTTACATTTGGAAGAGGATTGTTCTTGTCGTCGATAATTTTTCCGGAGATGGTGCGCTGCGCCCACGACTGTACGGCCAAAAGCGTAAGCATTACGCTTAAGAATAAAATTTTTCTCATGTGCATTATTTTATAAATAGATACGCTTTCGGAGGGGGCGGAAGTAAATCGATAAGCAGTTAGCTGATTCCATTTTCAGGAATGGGCCTTATACGAGACAAATCGATCTTAAATTATGCTGCACAATATAGCGGCAAACAAATTATTTACAAAAAAACATCGCCGCTTAACACATTTAAAAAATTTGAATTTGTTCGGGATCACATTCGTGTCGCTGCCTTTTTACGATAGACCGTGAGGATGAGCGCGGGCAACAAGATAAGATTGGCGGCTGTTGCGGTTATCAGCGTAAGGGATGTAAGCCATCCAAGCGCCTTCGTTCCCCCGAAACCACTAAAACAAAAAATTACAAAGCCGGCGATCAATACAATTGAAGTGTAGATAATGCTGAGGCCAGTGGAATGGATCGTTTCTATGACAGTGTGCTTGGGGTCCGTCTCCTTATTCGATTGCTGCTTGAAGTTGACGAGGAACCGGATGGTGATATCGATGGCGATACCGAGCGCGACGCTGAAAACCAATACTGTCGAGGGCTTCAGAGGAACGCCGGCCCAGCCCATCACGCCGCCGGTAATGATGAGTGGAATTACATTGGGCAACAGCGAACAAAGCAGAATCTTTCCCGACCTGAAGAGGTATAACATGCAAAGACTGATGAGAAGGAACGCCCACAGAATACTTTCTTTCAGCCCGTGGATGATAAACCTTGTTCCCTCCAGAAAAGTAACACTGGTACCAGTCAACTGTACACGATATTTGGACGTATCGATCAAACGGTCCGCTTCTGCCTGAACAGTATCC
>DATMHB010000747.1:0-4093 GCA_035555175.1 Flavisolibacter sp.
TTCTTGCCGCGCTTACGTTTCCATTGACGATGTGGTCGCGGATGATGTTCATGAAATTGTCTTCGATCTTTGAAGCCTTACGAATGGCAATGAGGCGCTCGAAGAAAACGAAAATCGTGACCACAAAAAGGGCAGCCAATGGAATCATGATCCATCCGCCAAGTGTCAATAAATCAATCAGGCTTATCTGCCCGTTGCCGGCAGTGGCAGAAGCAGCATTGTGCAAGGAATCAATTTGCAGCAGGTTGATCATACGGTTTGTCTTTTACGCGGTAAATGTAAACGAATGTGCTGAATAACGTGAATCAGGGTCAGGATATTTTGCATGCGGGGTAGGAGCACGAAAAAAAGGATTCGTTTAAGTCAGGTTTAACTTTTTTGAGAATTTAACAGGGAGGATACGCAATAAAGTACAGAAATAAAACAAATTAGGTTTGGGGGGCGAAGATCGACTGTGTTTGATGATCTGTAAAGAGTTGGATTCGATCGTACAAAGTTGTGGGTTGGTTTTGAGATAGTTTTTTGATGGGATTTGTTGTTTTGAATTTGGGTAGAGGGCATTTATGCGTCTGGGCTGTGCTTGCCCCTTGGCGGGGCCCTCCCTCCCCCGCCTCCAACCTACCGTGTTTTTTCTGTTCGCAAAATGTATCTTTTAGGGTAGATGCTCCTGCTTTCAAGCCAACACCTCCCTTTCACGCCAAACAACAGCCAGGCCATTAAGCTAATCATTCCCGAATACTGCCGGAAAATGCAGATGATATACCAATAACCAAATGTACCTTGACAAAAGGCCAGCACCAGCGGAAAAACCACGAATAAAAAGGAGAAAATATACCAACTATCAACTGTAGAATTAAGTATTGATCACAGGCGACAGCTACTATTTAAAGGCTTTGATCCTATCAAAATAATTCGCAACGAACTTGTACGATAACCTTAGACCTGCATTAGACTGCTGCAAATTCGAAAACTCACCCATACAGATCATCCGGAGTGTACTTGCCTTGGTCAATCATCGCACATTCATTTCGCCACTCGTGCCGGCATGCTTCACCATCAGCGCCTGGATCTGTTTCATCGTATTCTCCATCCCCTGCGAACTGCCGTCAAGGAAGATGACATTACCCTTGCCATATTCCGCAAAATTCTTGATCGCTTCCGTCCACATACTGAACAGGATGACATTCGTATCGAGGTTCGCCTGCTTCATTTGTTCCGCCGCTTCGCTCATACCACGCGCCACTTCCTGGCGGAAGAGGGCCACACCCTGGCCGCGCAATCTGGCTGCCTCCCGCTCGGCTTCAGCCGCAATTTTTATTGCATTACCTTCCGCCTCGGCCCCCTTTGTTTTGGTGATGAGAAGCGCCTGACCTTCGTTTTCAGCAGCGGCCTTGAGGTTATTGGAAGCTACCACTTTGCTCATTGAATCCATGATGGCCTTATCGAAAGTGATATCGTTGATCTGCAGGTCCTGTAAATGATAACCCCATTGCTCCAGCGTATGATCAATCTGGTCTTTTACATAATCTACGATCTCTTTTCGCTGGCCAAGAATTTCCGACTGCCGCTTCGTGGCTACAAATGCCCTGATCGATCCCTCGATGGTGCGCGTCAGCGCCTGCATAAGATCGCGGTCGCTGATGAAAACAAAAGCTACTCTTTTGATCGTTTCCTCGTCCTGGTTCTGTACCGAATACAGCAACATGCTTTTGAAATACACGTTCGCCTGATCGATGGTCACCGCCTGGAATTCCATTTCAACTGACCTGTTCTGAACTGAAATCTTTTTCATCACCTGCTCTAGAAAAGGGATCTTGAAATTCAATCCGGGCCGCGCGGCGCGCTGGTATTTTCCAAACATCGTGATCACCGCCACATAACCCTGGTTCACGGTAAAAAGTCCGCTGAATACAATCAGTGCAATGAGGATCAGCCACCAATAACTTGCGAGAAAATGCATCAGAGGATTGGTGTCGGCTTGTAAAAAGAACATGGCAATTAATTTGTTAGGGTATTAAATATAGAAAAAGAACAAACCCGGCCGTAAAAACTTATTCCCGTACATAGAGATAGACCTCTACCCTTCTATTCTTTTTCCTTCCGGCTACGGTCCTGTTATCCGCCACGGGCCTTTCACTTCCTTTTCCGCGGATGATGATCTCACGACGAAAAAAAGGCCGCAGGTAGCTCGCCACCGAACCCGCACGGTATTGAGAAAGCTTTGCATTCAGCTGCGCTGAACCGGTGCTGTCGGTATGTCCTTCCACCACCAGCGAATCAATATTTAATGGACCCGCCCGGGTGATAAAGCTGTCAAGCATAGCATTCGCTTTTTTGTTAAGCGCAAAGCTATTGGTTGCAAAGAGCACGTCGGGAATAACAAGGGTATCGATCCGCTGCAGCACGGTGATGGTAGCCGGCATGATCCCGGGAGGATTCCTGGAATACCTGTAAACTTTTTTCTCCAGCAAGGCATGGCGCTCATTCGTGTCGTATTCTTCTTCTTTGATGCGTCCAGTATCCACACAGATCTTTTCGTTCGGGTTGAGGGGAACAAGACTCACATCATCAACAAAAAAATAAAAATCGATCCCGAGGTCCGGCGTGGTCAATAAAGGGTGAGGCCTCTTCATAAAATCCCCGATCGCTATAAAGTTTTCATTGCCGGTGGCTGTATATTCGAGCGAAACCTTCTGCCATGCCTTTGTTTCGGGATCAGACAGTGCAGGCCTGATCCAAAGTTGCGGCAATGAATCCTGCAGGCCTTTTTTTCTATAAAGAATATCGTCTGCAGAAAAATAGATACCTACGCTATCCAGCACACGGTGCTCGGAACGTATGTAGCAATCGAAGCGGTAATGCGATCCGGCGCGGAGCGCACAGAGCAGCCGGCTTCTTACATAATTGTGTGGCTTGGGCGTGTATACATCACCGGTCACCATCAGGCCTATGAAATGCCGGCCTTCGTGCGCGTTCTTTACGTCGTCGAAATAATAATCGCTTTTCAGCGAAGTGGACATCCATCCCTCGGGTGCGCAGTTCTTGATAAATTCAGTACAGATATTCTCATCCTCAAAACCTCCGTTCATGAGCAGGTTTTGCGCAGCTGCGGCAGAAGAGAAAAACGGCAACAGGAAAAGAAGACAACGGCTAAGCATTCAGGTACAATTAATGGGTGCGAACATCCGTCCCTTTTTCTTCCCAGATGCAGGCAATATGTACGATGGTTTCCACGGCTTTGTTCATATCCTGCACGCTGATAAATTCGAGTTTGGAATGAATGGCCTGCTCGCCGGCAAACAGGTTGGGACAGGGAAGGCCCATGAAAGAAAGGCGGCTGCCGTCGGTTCCGCCACGTATGCTTTCCATTTTCAGTGTAAGTCCCGCGCGCGCGATCGCTTCTTTTGCAAAACTCACCACCTCGGGATGCTGATCAAGAATTTCCTTCATGTTGCGGTATTGCTCCGTAACCTTGAATTCAAATCTTGCAGCCGGATAGTTCTCCATCACCATCTCAACCAGGCTCAAAAGAAAGTCCTCCTTCTTTTTCAGGCCCTCGGTTACAAAATCGCGGATAATAAAATCAATAGTGGCTCTTTCCGCAATGCCATCCACCCGCACGGGATGAATAAATCCCTGTCTGCCTTCAGTTGTTTCAGGCGACAGCTCCGCTCTCGGAAGAGAGGCCAGTACATCGCCGGCGATCTTCAATGCATTTACCATCTTGCTTTTCGCGTAGCCGGGATGCGTGATCACGCCATGGATCACTACCTGCACACCATCAGCACTGAAGGTCTCGTCCTCCAGCGATCCGGCCTCTCCGCCATCGAGGGTATATCCGAAACGGGCGCCGAGCTTTTGCAGGTCGACATGCGCGGTACCCTTCCCCACTTCTTCATCGGGCGTGAATAACAATTTTATCGCGCCATGTTTTACTTCGGGATGCATCATGAAATAGTGCGCGGCATCCATGATCTCTGCAACGCCGGCTTTGTCATCTGAGCCGAGCAGCGTCGTTCCGGAAGCGGTGATGAGCGCGTGACCGGTTAATGTATCGAGATAAGGGAAGGCCGACTTTCGGAGCACCTGGGTC
>DATMHB010000748.1:0-5577 GCA_035555175.1 Flavisolibacter sp.
TACGAAAGAAGGAATCATGGGTGGCAGACGCCCTGGGCTATCTCCATCATCCCCTTCGAACGGCAACTTCAGAAAAATACCTGCAGGCCAGCCTCGACATGTTGGAAGAGATCCAAAAAACAGGGGATATATTTTTTCCAGGCACATGGCTCAGTACCAGTTTCGGCTCTTATACATCCCCGGCGGCTGCAGCTATTGTACGCAACTTTCTTTCCGCACATCCGGATTATAATCCGAGGCTGAAAGCGAAGATCCTTCAGGCAGCAGATCCGCTGTTCAGGGCAGAACGGTTGCTGACGCGCTAGATCTTGACATCAACAACCACTCTGTCCTCCATTGTTGAATGGGATGCTATGCCTTTTTATCTTAACTTGATCCTGCCAAAACTTCCGCAGCTGTATGAAGAAATCTTCATTCTTATTACTTCCAGCACTGTTTGCCTGGGTCATGTGCACGGCCCAGACCACCACCATCAGAGGGTTCGTGGACGTAAATACCATTATGCAGAACAAAAAGGTTTCTTTCAATCTTGGAGAACAGGATCTTTTTATCAATTCCGAACTGAATGACCGTTTCACCTTCCTGGGTGAAAGTGTTTTTAAATTTTCAGTCAATTCACCTACCACATTTGATGTAAGTATTGAAAGGATCGTGCTCAAATACAATATTGCCGGAAATCATAACCTCTTGATCGGTAAGCACCACACACCATTGAATTACTGGAATGATACGTATCATCACGGGAGGGTATTTTTTCCAACCGTTGGAAGACCATTGCTTTTTGAAGACAATATCATACCCCTTCACACTACCGGCTTTGGCATCCAGGGACAGAATCTCGGAGACCTTCGCTTTGGTTACGACTTTCTGGTAGGCAACGGCATTGGCTCCAATGATTTCATGGACAATGACAGGGCGAAGTCGATCACGGCAGCCGTGCATTTGAAACCGGTCGATAACCTGCGTTTTGGTTTGTCTTTTTATCACGACAGGATCGCTGCCGGCACGAAAGTACATGATGGTCATCTGCTCCAGAAGCAGGTAAAGCAGCAGCTGGTCAGCGGATCGGTTGCCTACTTTGGAAAAAAGTTTGAATGGCTTTCGGAGGCTACCTACGTGAGGGATCATTCCGACACAACAGGTCTTCAGAAAAGTATTGGTTTGTATGCCTATACGGGTTTGAAAATAAAAGAAAAATTCATTCCTTATGTCCGCTTTGATTACCTCCATTATGGCAATGGAGAAATTTTCTTCTTAAAGAATAATGCGACCTCTGTCACCGCGGGTATACGGTATGCGATCAATTACCTGGCAGTAGTGAAGCTCGAATACCAGCAGCAGCACAGGACGATTACGGGCGACATAAATAAATTATCGGCCCAGGTGGCCATTGGATTTTAATCAAAGGATCGATGCAGATGAGAAGATTTATATGGCTCGGCGCTTTTTTACTTATTGTGGGTTTTGCAAAGGCACAGGACACTCCGCTGTCAATTGTTTCTCACGTGAAAGGCGCGCCGCAGGATCTTAAGCTGAATGCATTGAAATCGATTCTCAAAGGCGAGCGCCAGCGATGGGCGGATGGCACCAAGATCACCATCGCACTCATGAAAACCAATACGCCTGCAGGGAGTGCTATTTGCAGAAAGATTTACAATATGAGCGCTGATGAATTGAATAAATACTGGCTGGCGCTGGTATTCCAGGGCAAGGGACAGGCGCCTGTATTCTTTAACTCGACTGCGGAGCTGGAAGCGTTCATTGCACAAACGCCGGGGGCGATCGGGGTAACAACGGCAACCGGCAACAATACGCACACCATCACCGTAGATGGTAAGAAGGTTTTATAATCAGGATCACTAACAAACAATATATGCGCATCAGTCTGAAAACGAAAATCTGGGTCACCATCCTGGCGATCGTAATGATGTTCGCATTTTTTATCCTGTATTATTTTCCTGCGCAACAGGAAAAGCACCTGTTGACCAATTACAATAAGGAGGTACAGAACCTGGCGAATACCGTGGCACTTGGTGTGAAGATCGCGTTGACCGAACAAAACTTTGAGGGCGTACAAACAGCCATCGGTTTTGTAAAGGACGATCCCCACCTTGCCTTTGTATGCCTCCTCCAGGTAGATACGGTATGGAACCAGGACCAGTCACGATTCAGCCTCAGCAAAGAAATCTTTCAGGCGCTTCCGGCAAACAAGAAGGTCGATCCTTACCAGCGCTCGTCTGATTCGGTCGTAGTAAAGAATGCTTCGTTCAATACCCAGGTCATGAATGGTGAAGTGATGCTCGGCTTCACGACAAAAGAAATTGTACAGAGCAAGATGCAGATCCGCACTACTTCCCTGCTAGTGAGCCTGCTGGTATTTGCCATCGGCATCACCATCGGGTTCTGGCTTGCACGAAATATCTCTGTTCCGGTGCTGGCGCTCAGAGATGCTGCCAATAAAGTAGGTGAGGGCGACCTTACGCAAAGGGTAACCAAGCTCCATCGGGACGAGATCGGCGAGCTTGGAATTGCTTTCAATAAAATGGTGGATGACCTGGGCCGCGCACAAAAGCAGATCTCCGACAGGACCCACGAACTGGTAATGGAAAAAAAGAAATCCGACGAACTCCTGCTCAACATTCTTCCGGCGGATACAGCGGAAGAATTGAAGATCACTGGCAGCGCGCAGGCAAAGCAGTATCCATCTGTAACAGTGTTGTTTGCCGACTTCAGAGGTTTTACAAGACTGAGTGAGAAACTGCACCCGCAGGTATTGGTGGCGGAACTCAACTTTTTCTTTAGTGCTTTCGATAGGATCGTGGAGAAGTATAATATTGAAAAGATCAAGACCATCGGTGACGCCTACATGTGCGCCGGTGGCCTGCCTGTTGAAAACGATACGCACGCCGAAGACGTAGTTAAGGCCGCGGTAGAAATGCGCGATTTTATCCGGCAGCACCGGTCAAAAGAGTCGGAACTGGTGTTTGAGATCAGGATCGGCGTGAATACAGGACCTGTGGTGGCGGGCATCGTTGGACTAAGAAAATTTGCCTACGACATCTGGGGCGATACCGTAAATATTGCTTCGCGCATGGAAACAACGAGTGAGCCGGGAAAAATAAATATTTCCGGGGCCACTTATGAACTGATCAAAGACAGATTTGATTGCGTGTACCGGGGAAAGATCAACGCCAAGAATAAAGGAGAGATCGATATGTATTTCGTGGAGGGCCTAAAGAACCGGACTATTTCTGTTGCGTCCGATGAACTCATTACCGATAAAAATGTTGTATAGTACATAAAGTTATTACAAGCCTCCATGATCAATATTGATAAAATTCAAAAGCACGTTATTGAAAAGCTTCAGGACGGGCTGCCCCAATTTCTGAGCTACCACAACACGGGTCATACGCTCGATGTGCTGAAGCAGTCCATGAATATTGCCGCTGACGAAGGCATTTCCTCGCGCAATGACCTGCTGCTGCTGCAGACCGGCGCGTTGTATCACGACGTCGGATTTATTGAAGCATATAATGGTCATGAAGAAAAGAGCTGCGCTATTGCGCAACGCGAGCTTGGCGCATTCGGCTTTACGCAGTCGCAGATCGATGTCATTTGCGGAATGATCATGGCTACCAGGATACCCCAGAGCCCTCACAACATTTTGGAAATGATCCTTTGCGATGCCGACCTGGATTATCTGGGCCGGACAGATTTTTATGCCATAGGCAATGGCCTGTACAACGAGTTCCTTCATCAGCATATCGTGAGCGACGAAACAGACTGGAACCAGCTACAGGTAGGCTTTCTCGAACGCCACCGTTATTTTACGCGGACCAGCAGACAAAAGAGAGAGCAATTCAAGCAGCAACACCTCGAAGAGATCAGGAAAAAACTGGCGGTTGCAGGCTAAACATGCTCGAGCGTATTTCGGAGGTTCGTTGCCCGAAGGCGCTTGCACAGCGTCTTTAAAATCCCTTTCAACACCGTTGCGTTACTCATGATGATCTCATAAAAAGCCTCCTGCTCCAGTTTTAATAAAATGCAATCTTCCATAGTGGTGGCGCTTGCCGACCTGGTCTCGGCGTCCAGCACCGACAATTCGCCCACTATTTCATTATCATCCAGCTCGGCCAGCGTATGTTCTCCATCGTGGATGCGGATGCGGCCTTTGTAAATAAAATACATGCAGTCGCCTACATCACCCTTTGAAAAAAGCGTCACATGGGGTTCAAAGAATTCTTCCTCGAGACGGTCTGCGAGCTCAAGCAATTCTTTTTCGGAAGTATCCTGGAAAATTGAGGAGGATTTGAGAATGATAACTTTTTCTATCAGGAGCATGCTGCACTATTTTAAAATAGATAATACATAATTTCTTGTTTCACTCACGAGGCTGTCCTCTTCTTTTGGCGCGGCTGTGGCAATGGCGAAGGCGGCTTCGCGCGGCAATAATTTGGGCGACAGGTAAATGGCTACCGACCGGCTCCACGAGTTGAATCCTGTCTTTTGATTGCTTACCACGTCGCTGATCAGTCTTTCTATCGGCATTTCTTTCCTATGAAAAGTTAATTGGTTCCTTTGAATGTCCACGGTCAGATCAATGAAATAAAGCATGGCGGTGAAATATTTTTTGGGCAGCGTCATTTCAAGAAGTTCAATGGCGTTGGCTACCATGGTTGAGTTTTCCATTTTGTAAACGCCAATGAACTGATCCACCTGTTCCCTGTTGTAAAGCAGCGCGAAAGCTTTGAGCACTGCTTCCATATTTTGTTCGATCTCTGAGATCAATGCCTCGCGTAAAAGTTCTGCAGGCTGCTGTGGGTGCGTGCCCAGGAAATATTCCACCTTCATTCTCATTCTTTCAAGCTCGCTTGCGCACCATGCTTCAATTTTTCCACGGCGGGACGATACCACTACTTTTTTCCGCCAAAGGGCATCGATAATGGTGTCCTGTATCGCTCCTCTTTCAAATAAAGAGAGGAGAAATTCATCGGAGAGCGGACCCTTTACCCTTGAAGCTGCCTTGATAATATGGTGAAGCATCCTGCCTTCAGCATCCATAACATGCAGGCGTTCGTCATCGAATGCAAGTTCTCCATAGTCAACCAGCACTTGCTGCCATGCAAAGAGTGCGTTTTGTTGCAACGCCACGCCCCAAGCTTCTTTGAATACCGATATATCCTTTACTTTTCCCGCAGCTTCCATGGCCTTTCTTTGTATCCGGGGCGAAGGATGTGCCAGTAAACGTTTCAACACCTCGCTGGGCTGATACACGGGGCCCTCGGTGATCACTTCCAGCGCCAGATCAATATCTGATGTAATGCTGCTTTCCGAGAGCAGCAACAGTTCTTTGTCTACCAGGTCTCTTGAAGTTTCGTCGGTGCGAAGCGCCAGGCCGCACAGCGCAGCTTTTTTATTTTTGGAAGTGAGCGTTTGCAGCATGGCGCTCAATTCGGTCCCATCCTTCGTGTCTAAAAAAAACAGCGCTTTGAAGAGTGAAGGCATGAGCTCATCATCACGGTTCACCTGCTTCCTGATGATGGGAAGTGCGCTGGTCATCTGGTTGGCAATGATCCT
>DATMHB010000749.1:0-5626 GCA_035555175.1 Flavisolibacter sp.
TCCTTCATCAGATAATCATTTAATCAAACTATAGGATGGATAAACAACGGAGCTGGATCAAGGTGGCGGACTCGGTTGAGGAGATTGATTTCGGGCCGAACCAACTTGCGGAGACGAGGGCTGATGACAAGACGATTTGCATTGGCCGCCATGAGGGGCAGCTCTTTGCTTTTGCTCACAAATGTCCCCATGCGAGCGGATTCCTTGTAGAGGGTTTTATTGATGCCCTTGGAAATGTGGTTTGTCCCCTGCACCGTTACAAATATTCGATGAAGAATGGGCGCAATGTGTCGGGCGAGGGATATTATCTCCGCAACTGGCCGGTGGAAGTGCGCGAGGACGGAGTATATGTGGGCCTTGATGTGCCGAAGCTCTTTGGTTTATTCTAGCTGCTTATTGCCGCGCTTTCTAATTGCGTGTAAAGAAATTCGCTTTGAGTCCTTCGATCTTTTTTTCGAGCAGAAGGCGGAGGGCAAGGGAGTGATAGATCATTTGTGCCGGGTCGGCCGCCTTTCTTTGTTTTTTCTTTTTCATAGGTTTGGTTGCAGCCTAAAGTTCTGAAAAGGGCGCCAGAGGTGCAAGGGGGACGGTTGATTTTTTAGGCGGGTAAGTAAAAAACCTGTTTAAAACGGGGCAAAAGCCATTTTAAAAAGCGGCAATGATTTGATTTTGATTTGGTTCAATTGCAAAAAATCCTATTTTTGCCGTCCCAAAAATCAAGGTAAAAAATTGATGTAGGGCGGATTTCACAGCTGAATGCCCGGACGTAGGTTTTGATAACGTGGCGAACGAAGGAGCCGGCTGGTGAGAAAAAAACATATTCCTCCTTAGCTCAGTTGGTTAGAGCATCTGACTGTTAATCAGAGGGTCGCTGGTTCAAGTCCAGCAGGGGGAGCTGAAGAATCAAGCAGCTACGAGTAAGTAGCTGCTTTTTATTTTACCCGTGCACAAAAATTATCACAAATCCGCGCGATTTGCTGCGCTTACGGATCTCATTGTAACACCTACTACTAAATGCCACTAGACATTTCATTTTCCTACTTAGAAAAGTGAAAGAAACGGAAACGCTAAGCGATCGATTTATTATAAACGGTGTCTTTTTTGTCCTTTTGGCTCCTAATATATTCTACCTTCTAATTTAACAGCACATTATTGAGACTCTGTCAACAATTGCTAATACCGCCATCTCTTCATTATAATTAAAAATTTGTCAACAAGTATCCCTACCATCCTGATTCAACAGCACGTTAATTTCTGCACTAAATAGTCATTCGAATAATTCGCGACATTAAACCGTAAAATGATGTAGCAAATTTTGAAAATTATATGTCTTTCCTGCTAATACAAAAGCTAATCAGGTAAAGACAATGTTTTAAGTACAATAAATGCATTAGCTGGAAATTGGTGCTACCGTCTACAGGCTTACCGCTTTGCAGATTCTCTGTTTAGTCAGCCTGGATCAGAAGCCCATTTGCGGATTGTCGATGAATTTATTCGGTCTGCCAGCATAGTCGAAAGCTTTTGTTGGCAGACGTTTGTTGTTTCCTTTGTGAAATAAATAGTCAATGTTTCTTAACATAGTGGTTAAGTAGCTACATTTTAAGGCCTGAACATCCGAAAAGAAGTGTTTATAAATAATCAGTGCTTATACCGGGAAGTATAAATTTTTAGTTGCGTAAAAAACTCTTTGCTGCTAGGCCTTGCAAAATCATTAGAGATCACTTTGCCGTCCGGCCCTATCAATATGTAACGTGGTAGGGGCAAAGGTTCCCCCTGTTTTATTTTGGTGATTGAATAAATATCCTTTTCGATTTTATCGTTTACAATCACGTGCTGTCCTTCAATTTTTCTGTTCAGCACCATCGGCTGCCATAGCTTGTCGGTGGGTGTTTTATCAAAAGAAACAAAGAGCTTAATGATATTGTTCTCTTTCATAAAGCTGTCGTATTGTTGATAAGCAGGAAACTCTACGATGCAATACTTGCACCATGTTGCCCAACAATCCACCAAAACCATTTTACCCTTAAAGTGTTTCTTAATTAATCCGGATAGGCCAATGCTGTCCTGTATAAAATCAATGCCTGTTTCTGCCGGCGGCACTTTCCTGCTGCCAGTTTGATAGGAAATATCTTTTTGCTGTTCGGACTTCTCAGAAGTAAGAGCTTCGATAAAAACAGGCATATAACCGCTGTATGGGTATTGCTTATAAAAAAGCTGTATGGCCTTTTTTGATTCGGGACTATGCACAAAAAAATAATTGATCAAAATAAAATCTCCCAATTGCGCCTCCCGATAAGGTTCCGGAAGCTGCGAAGGAACCGAATAATCAGTGGCGATAGCCGACCAGGCATCATCCACGCTTGTAATTTCCTTATCAACCTTGTCTTTAGTTTCATTGATGTAGCGTGCATACTTGAAAGCGTTATTCAACGCTAAAGGTGTTTGCAGATAGGCCGGATTTAAAGGACGATAACGCTTGTAAGCACTGTCGATGATCGGTTGCGCATATTGTTTCTCAGGCCCTTTTGAAAAGAAGAGGCTTTGCGTATAATAATAGATCGAATTCAATACCGTAACGTTAAGGCTTTTTTGTAAAAAGGACCGGCACTTTTCATCAATCATTGCCTGGGCAGCAAGGCTATCAATTCTCTTATTATATGCTGTTTCTATAACGTTGATTTTAGCCCAAAAGGATGGTGGGTCAAGATCAGAATTCTTTGTTGAGATTTTCCTCGCGAGATCTCCTCTCATTTCATAAGCCAGCCAGTTACCTTTTCCATTACTACCTTCTATATTAATGAGGATAAAGATGTTATTCTCTTGCTTGAAGTTGAGCGAAACAGAGCTTGTAGATGAACTAATGTATAGCAATATAGTTTTGCTGTCAGGCATCTTCAAGATATAGACACCTTCGGAAGCTGCGTTCAGCTCTTTAATAAACGTTCCATTAGAATTGATCAAAATATCATCTTCTTTGGCTGCGTACCACGACTGCGGAACAGCATTAACGGGTCTGAAAACCTGCACCACCTGCGATTCTTTCGTTTCATAAGAACTGATGGAGCCGGTAAGGGTAATTGCACCCTTTGTCTGTACACCCATGCATAAAATCAAAAACAACAATAACATTCTCATAAGGCTGTTATTTTTTATTTATAAGGCTGGAAAACTATTACTGATAAAATCCATTCAAACTACTATTTCCTGGAAATTTAAATGTATGCCCACGTGAAATATGCTCTACGAAGCCGTTTGCTAAATTTATAGCTTTAGAATAATTTAAACAGGCCTTGAAAAGCCGTGTTATAAGCAATATGAACTATAGGGAAGTGAGTTCCGAAGAGAAGGCTTTGCTGCTTATGTTAGCCGGTATTCGTTATAGCCGGACTTCATAAATAAACATATGTCGTGTTACCCAGATTTTCTTTGTGTCACCCCCACCGCCTACTTCTTCATAAAATAAAAATTCATTTCCCTGTTCACCTCAAATCCAAGCCTCTCATACAGTGCAATTGCTCTTTCGTTGTCGGCACGAACGTGCAGGAAAGGGATCTGCCCCTGATCCAAAATGAGATTGATCTGGTGTTGCATCAAGGCTGCCGCGTATCCCTTGCCTAAATGATCAGGGTGCGTACACACGGCACTCAGCTCAGTATAGTTTTCTACGTGCAATCGCTGTCCGGTCATCGCCACCAGCTTCCCTTTGTCGAAAACGCCGTGATAATGCCCAAATTCTATTGTACGCATGTTGAAAGGGCCGGGCTTTGTCAGTGCAGCCAGCTGCACCATCTCTGCCGCATGGCGTTTATCAAGTGGAAGCAGCCCTATGGAAGGCCTGATCTGGATTTTCTCACCGGCAAAAAGGAATTGAAGACCTTTTACGGATGCCATCACCTTCCATCCCCTGGGCTCCGTTATGCTTTGCGGAATGGCATAAAGGATCCTGCGGCCTGGCGGCAAAACATTATAAAGCTCATCGAAACCTTTATCGTAGTCGTCGGGAAAAGCTACAAAGGGAGAAACCTCTTCATCAAAATATTTCACCTCGCCCGTTCCGTTGGCGAGATGCGCATCACCGGTTAGCAAAGCATGATAGACCGGATTGTATAAAACATCATTCACCAGGCAAATGTATTCGCAACAATTGAACCGGAGGAAATAATCCGGGATCGATTCACATGCAACATCATCAATTTTGCACAGGGCCGAGGGATCATTTAATTTTTCTTAAGGCGCCACCCTTGTGGGCGGCAATATGATCGGTCTTGTCGCTCCTGATCTCATATTGCGGATCGTCTTTCGTGGCATGATGTGTATAGCCCTTGTAATTGAAATCGGAAGTATGCACCTTGATAATGGTTCCCCGCACCCGTCCGGCTTCCGAGTTCCAGGATACATGGTCGCCCACCTTAAATTTTTGTTTCATGATCATTGATCTTGTACGCGAATAAAGCTAATAAGAAAACTTGTTCCAGCCGGTAACAGGGTCGTCGATTGCGAGCAATTGCAACATACTCCAGCGGTTTCAATAAAACTTAGAATGAAGTTCCAAAACGAGTTATAAGGAAACAGGAAAGAGCGTTGAAGATTAGTAGCGATATCGCCATAATTGATTATCCCTCGCCTGCACGCCATTTACATTTTGATAAGCCATCCCATAATAAAGTTCGTTATTCACTACTGCACAAAATGGCGCTCCTGCGGTGACATAGCCATTGGCGGGAGGCTGACCGTAAGCTTCCACAAAAAAATGATTGCCCGTGTAATTAATGGCATAACGGTTCACTGTTCCCGTTCCATAACTGCCCACACTTCCACCTACGGTATAGCCTAGTGCAAAATCGCGGTCCGAGAATGGCGCTGCATACAAAGGAAGGTTTTCGGTAGCCCCAAACTGTGTCCAGGTATCCGTTTGCGGATCGTATTCCTGCACGCCATTACCAGCCGTTGGAATATAAAACCTGGCACCGATGCGCAGCGCATACGCGCCCTCAATAGCGCCCTGCGGAAGATCCGTCTTGCGCTGCCAGCTATCGGACACCGGATCATACTGCCATAACTGCCTGTACACGGTATTCATTCCGTAAGTGTAACTGTCTGCACCACCGGCGATGTATACTTTGTTATTCCACACGAATGCCGAAGCATCTGCCCGTGGGGTTGACGGCATAGGGGCTTTAAAACTCCAGGTATTGGTTGCTCCGTCGTAGCATTGCAGCCTGTTAGAGAAACCGGCATTATAACCACCAAAGAAATAGGCCTTGCCATTGAACGTAAAGCTGGCCATCCTTGTCAGTTTATCAGCAGGTGAAGGCATGACAGCCCAGGTGTTTTTATCAATATCGTACTTCCACCAATTAATAAAGCCGGCAATAATTGCATCATTGGTAGCACCCATAGCTGCTACCTGGTTGGTGGCAGTGCTGGGACAGTCGGCGAGCCGCATAAAACTATTGGGGGAAGGATTACCGGGCAAATAGTTAAACGATTGCGATGTACAATACCTTTTGCCGCGATAATCGATGCAAAGAGGGCCATCGCCAGCATCAAAGGGAACGGTTACCTCCAGGGTATCATCGTTCCTTACAACAGCACATGCCTGCTTATTTTGAAAATATAGGGGAAT
>DATMHB010000750.1:0-7273 GCA_035555175.1 Flavisolibacter sp.
GGGAGATGTTGCGGTGTATCCAAACCCTGCGAGGGATGTTATACACATCTCGTTAGCCGGAGTAAAGCCGGGCAATTATCGCGTAGAGCTCATTTCGTCAGCAGGACAAATCATGTATAAAACAGAAATCAAGAACAATAGTGCAACCACCATCAATTATATGCGAACGAAAAGTTCGCCGCCTGGTATTTACCTGGTGCGCATAACCGATATTGACGAAGGCACGACAGAAACACGCAAGCTTTTGTTTGAATAATTTGCATGTTGGTTATAGTTCTGTCAGGCGGCTCCTTTCCAGGAGCTGCCTTTTTTATGGACGTCGATCGATGGGTTTCCTGCAATTACTACTGTGCTCTCGCTCTCGGCAGTTGGGCGACGAAGTTTTAGCGTAGAAAGGCTCTGCTTCGCACTTTTCTATTTCCACTCTTTTCTATTTGCTGGCGGCTCCGATAAAGGGCAAATAATTGTATAGAAAAAGAAAAAACTTATGGCGAGATTTCTTACGGCCGTGCTGGCAGTGATGATTATGATGAGCTGCAATAATGGAGCAAACGACGGCAATGCAAAAACCGATACTACCACCATGCCCCCCGATTCCAATATCGGACAGGATAGCAGTAATCACATCAACAGCAGCGACGGCATGCATTATAGACAGCAGCGGTCATTCAAGGCAATAACCTTCGGGGCGGTCCTTATTGTACATACAATTACTTGATCTCGATCGGCAGGCTGACGCTTACGTTTTCCCAGGCGATATACAGGTTGGCACCTTTATCTGATTTAATAAAGTTCATGCTGAATGCCTCAACAGGTGCAGCGAGGGTCTGAACGGGCACATCTGTTCGCAATACATCTTTCTTTTCATTGTATACGAATGCGCCCCAGGTATCCATATCCTTATTGATGATGATGGTCCATTTTGTAGGCGTGGGAATCGCATAGAGTGTATAACGGCCCCTGGGTATTTTTTTTCCTGAAACGGTGACGTCCTTGAAAAACTCAATCTCGGTAGCCTCGTTAGCTCCGAGCCTCCAAACTTTATTGTATTCGATGAGATCCCCGAAGATGACACGGTTGTCTCTTTGAGGGCGGCTATAGATCACCCGCGCCAACGGCATTTGGGTTGTCTTATTTTGTGTTTTGAGCAGGGGATAGTCGGTTGGGAAATAGCACATGTCCATGGGCGACTTATCGAGCGCAGGCAATTTTGTCACTACTGATGAATTGATCGGCGCCTGGGTTTGGGCCCTGCCTGCCAGCGCAAAGCAAACGAAAAGAGAACCAACAAAGAGTTTTTTCATAAACAAGGATTGAATGCAAATTTAAATATCAGAAATTTTTTCCAATCCGTCCTTTTCTCAAAGTAGGCTGTCAAACTGGTCTTTTGCAAATTGTTTAACATCCTGAAAAAATTCGTGATAGCAGCCATTGAGGAAAACGTAATGTTCGGTGAACAAATTGTAGGCGGTGGCGCTTTCCGATAAATAAGCGGACCTCCGCACAAGACCGGCGAGGCTCCGGCTCATGCCGTCGAGGCTGCGGTAGTTGTACAGCCAGTCGTATGTTTTCATATAAGTAAATACCTGAAGGAAATTTATCGGAAGGTCTGCCGCCTGAAGCTCCAGCTGTCGGTAGGTCCGCGCAGCAAAATCTTTTAAGGATGCAGGTGTGAATTCCGTACCGTCATTTGCCAGAAAATGGTCATATAAAACATCCATGATGGCGCCACTGTATAAGCGGTACGCCGGCCGGAAGATCTCTTTTGCTTTTTTGGTGGCAGGATGGGTGTCGGTAAACTGATCGATCTCACGGTGCAGCATAATGCCTTTTTGGATTTTACCGCTGAACGAAAATTGAGCCCGCCCTTTCACGTAATCCGAGATCATATTACCCGCCAGTATTTGTGGGTCATTGAACGACAGGTACGCATGCGCGAGATAATTCATTCACACAAATCTACAGTTCATTCACCGTTAACATTTCAACAACCTGTGTTAAGGTGTTTAACAGTGGTGTCCAATCGTCACAATTTACTTGTGACGGCCTGTAACCAATTATACATTTGCTACGTCACATTCATGAAACAAACAAAATTTAAAAAATTATAAATCGAAATTGTTATGAAACGTTTAGTGTTAACCCTGACCATTGCTTTGTGCTTTATCGGCTTCAGTAGTTTTAAAAGCAACGATGACAGCATCGCCCCCGAGGCAGCAGTAAAATCATTTAACGCAGCTTTCAAATCGGCCACTGAGGTCAGCTGGTCCATAAGCGAGAGCCTTTACAAAGCTAATTTTTCTTTGAACGGTCAATATGTTTCTGCTTTTTACAACGCGGAAGGCCAGATGATCGCACTGACAAGAAATCTCAGCTCTCTCGAGCTCCCGATCGCACTGCAGGCGAGCCTGAAAAAAAATTATGATTGCTATTGGATCAGCGATCTGATTGAAGTAGCACGCGAGGAAGGGACTTCTTATTATATCACCTTGGAGAATGCCGACACCAAATTGACCCTGAAATCATCCGGATTGGACTGGAGCAGCTATAAAAAGCAACGCAAATCTTAGTTAGTTTTAGTGTGTGTAATCGATCCCGCTTCGGTGCAAACCGGGCGGGATTTGTTTTTTAAGGGAGGCTTCGTGCAAGTAATAATTCAAAATTTTTTGTCGGTTTTTAGATTTTGATTAGGCGGATTTGGTTGGTGCCCCAACCAAGGGCAGTGTTGAGCATTCGCTGAAACTCAGGGGCGCACAGGGCAGAGCGAAGGGACAATAAGTATTGCGTTATTGAATCCGAGATGACCGCCCTGTCTCCTCCCTCGGAGTGCTTGTGAAGGAAAGGACAAGTAATTTCATATCGCCATTGTCCCACCAACAAACTTTTTAAAAGTGTTCCGATTGCAAGCTTTCTTGAAAGGAATCGAAGTTTCTTTTTCCAGCTTCGTGCGTGGGTCTCCTGAAAGGGCAACTATATACCAGTTGGGACGAGCCAAAAAAATGGCGGCTTTGTGGTGTATGGAGAAATTAAACGCAAAGGACGCAAAGTATCGCAAAGAAGCTTCTCGGTACAGTCCGCCTCGTGTCTCCCGCGCAACAACAGTATCTTCGTCAATAATGAATTAGGGGACACGGGGATTTAGAATCTATTCATTGAAATCCCCCTGTCCCTCGAAATACACGACAGGAGGAGACAGGGGCGAACATCAAAGGTTGAAACGTAAACAAACTTGTAATATACTTTGCGTTTTCTCCTTTGGGTCCTCCGCGCCCTTAGCGTTTAATTTCCCTATTGCGGAGCTTCCTTAAAACATGTTATTTTCTTTTTCCAACCTTTTGTCTTGAAACAAAAGGTGGAGCCAAAAGTTCAAGCCGATTCAATGCGCGCCAGTCATTAAATCCAAAGGCCGCCTCTTATGAATCGGCGCTCTGCAGCACTCTGAATCTGGACGGTCTTAAGGACCAAGAGTCCTATTCGTGCTATGCGACGCAACGAAAGGCGCTGTATTCCGTTAGGCCTTCTTTAAAGAATAAATGTCGTTAAGATACCCACGGAAATAAGGCGCTGGACCAGATCCTCTGTTCGAAGAGCGGGTAGAAGGCATTTCGGCATTTAATGCTTTAATGCAGTCTTAGTTAGTGCCCCGTAGAATGATTGCATTGGTGTAGTAAGCTTTCTGCTTTAGGATTTTTGACTTTTGAATTTTGACTTTTGAATTTGTCGCGCCGCGCCGGACCGCAAAAGACTTATTTTTGCCGCTCAATAAAAGAAAGTTATGAGCAAAGGTCCTGTTTCGCAATTTATAGAACACCATTACCGGCACTTCAATGCGGCGGCACTGGTAGACGCGTCGAAAGGCTATGTACAGCACCTCGCTGAAGGCGGCAAAATGATGGTTACGCTTGCAGGCGCTATGAGCACTGCAGAATTGGGCGTATC
Organism: Flavisolibacter sp.; assembly: GCA_035555175.1. GTDB lineage: Bacteria > Bacteroidota > Bacteroidia > Chitinophagales > Chitinophagaceae > Flavisolibacter. Next base: position 3,940 of record DATMHB010000750.1, read on the forward strand.
ACTTGCTGAAATGATCCGGCAGGACAAAGTCCACATCATCTCATGCACGGGCGCCAACCTTGAAGAAGATATAATGAACCTGGTGGCGCACGACCACTATGAAAGAATTCCGAACTGGCGCGACCTGACGCCTGAAATGGAATGGGCCCTCCTCGAACGCGGACTGAACAGAGTAACCGATACCTGCATTCCCGAAGAGGAAGCATTCAGAAGAATACAAAGACATATCCATAAGATCTGGAAAGATGCCGACGCGAAAGGCGAAAGATTTTTCCCGCATGAGTTCATGTATAAGCTTCTGCTTAGCGGGGTAATGAAGCCGGACTACCAGATTGATCCGAAGAACAGCTGGATGATTGCTGCGGCAGAAAAGAACCTGCCCATCGTTGTCGGCGGCTGGGAGGACAGTACCATGGGTAACATATTCGCTTCGTATGTATACAAGGGTGAGATCAAAGCCAGTACCATGAAGAGTGGTATTGAGTACATGGTATGGCTCGCCAATTATTATAAGGCGAATAGTGAAGGGAAAGGCATCGGGTTTTTCCAGGTAGGCGGGGGCATTGCGGGCGACTTTCCGATTTGCGTGGTGCCCATGATGTATCAAGACCTCGAGATGCACGAGATCCCCTTCTGGAGCTATTTCTGTCAGATCTCGGATTCCACCACTTCGTATGGTTCCTATTCCGGTGCGCATCCCAATGAAAAGATCACCTGGGGTAAGCTCGACATTCACACGCCGAAGTATATTATCGAAAGCGATGCGACCATTGTCGCGCCGCTGGTGTTTGCTTATGTGCTTGGATGGTAAAAAATTTCAAGCGCAAAGAGCGCAAAGAATCGCAAGGAGGCGCAAGGAAACCAATGAGATTCCTTTGCGCCTTTATTCTGCGGACTTCGCGGTCTTTGCGATTAAGCTTTCTGTTTAGAAGGCCCTGTTGAAAACGTTATTGTCAAGCGGAATATCGCGCCTAAGCTGTTCGTTCCTGTTCGCCATCTCCCATGCCGTGTAAAAAACAAGCTTTGCTCTCTTTGCAAGAAGATTGTAGTTGATCTTATCAGGCGTATCTGTCGGCTTGTGATAATCGGCACCCAGCATGCCATCGTAATAAAAGATGATGGGTACACCTTTCTTTGCAAAATTATAATGGTCGCTGCGGTAATAAATACGGTTCCTGTCGTTCGGATCATTGAATTTATAATCCAATTCCATCTTCACATATTTCCTGTTCACGGCTTCGCTGATCGGACGCAGGTCTGAACTCAGTTTATCATCACCGACAACATACACATAATTGGATGAATCGCCGGTCTTGCGGCTCGAATCTGTTCTTCCGATCATATCGATATTGAGGTCGGCAGTTGTTTGCGCAAGTGGGAATACGGGATGAGAAGAATAATAGTCAGAACCCCAAAGTCCTTTTTCTTCTCCGCTCACAGTCATGAAAACGATGCTTCTTCGTGGTCCTTTGCCGGCTGCCTTTGCTTTTGCAAAAGCTTCAGCAATTTCGAGCACGCTTACGGTTCCGGAGCCATCATCATCAGCACCGTAATAAATTACAGAGTCGCCTCTTTTTCCGAGGTGATCGTAATGCGCCGTAACAAAAAGGTATTGATCCTTCAGGTTTGTTCCGGGCAACACGGCAATTACGTTGCTGCTTTGGGCCGTTACCGTTGTTTTCTTGACATCAAGCAAAACATTTGCAGTATAAGTCCTTACAGAGGAAGCTCCTTTCGCCACATCATAGTCAGCACCTACTATGGCTCTTGCCACATTTTCAGAAATAAGGAATTGCTGCGGCGTGATCGATCTTCTGAACGCACTTGTTGATTGTCCCGCCTTCCGGCTGGCAGGCGTTGTGCGGGGGAAACTATTATTGACAACAAGGATTGCAGCCACACCTTTGCTCAACAAAGTGCTGAAAATGGAATTGGCAGGAACACGGCCTCCCATCGGGGCGGAAGCGCCAACGACCATGACAAGGCGGCCGGCGAGGTTTACATTTTTAAGGGAGTCGGACGAAGCTGATCCCACCACCATCACTTCACTGAACTTCATTGTCGCATCCATATTTGATGCTATCGCATTGAAATCTTTGTCCTGTTGGAACGGAGTGCCATTCACTTCAAGTGATGCATCCGTGAGCGAGTCCTGGTACACATCATAATACAACTGATAGCTTCCGTTGTTGCCAGGCTGCAATCCAAGCGCGCGGAACTGGCTTTCAATATAAGCTGCGGCCCTGCGCTGACCTTCGGTGGCCGTTTCGCGTCCTTCCATTTCAGGCCCCGCCACGATGTACAAATGTTTTCTAAGGTCTTGTGGGGAAATCGTTTTGGCATAGGCATCTGGTTTTGCTCCCTTCTGAGCAAAGCTGTTGAGTGTACTTAAAATAAGTACAGCGGTCAGGATTCTTTTCATGTGCGCGATTGGTTTAATTGGTTGTTGCGACGCTGGCGATCTTTTCAACACGTTTTTCGTGGCGGCCTGCTTCGTAAGCGGTGGATAAAAATATATTGACCATTTCTGCAGCCTGCGGCATCGAGATAAATCGTGCGGGAAGGCAAATTACATTGGCATTATTGTGCTGGCGTGCAAGCCTGGCCACCTCGGCCTGCCAGCAAATGGCAGCCCTGATGCCCTGGTGTTTGTTGGCAGTGATGGCTACGCCATTTGCACTTCCGCAGATCAATACACCCAATCCTGCTTCCCCGTTTTCAACGGCAGCCGACACCGGGTGAGCAAAGTCCGGATAATCGACAGAGTCTGTATTGAAAGTGCCATAGTCCCTCACCTTCAGACCTTTATTTTCCAGAAGATCAACGATGGCCATCTTATATTCGAAACCTGCATGGTCCGCGCCCACTGCGATCGGTATTGAAAGGTCAAAACTGGTATTCATAACACACTGTTTTTGCAAATTTAGGCGATTTAGAGCGGCACCGGATGAGCGGGGCTGCACTCGCTGCCGCGGCCCTCAAAGAAAAATCGATCAGCTCCATTCTTCGGCCTCTGCCTTTGCCCTCTCCCTGTCTACTTTTTGCGCGAGCATGATACTGACCTGGTAAAGGATGAGGAGCGGAAGGGCAACAGCCAGCTGGCTCACCACATCGGGACCCGGCGTAATGACGCCGGCAACAATAAAAATAATGACCACTGCATACTTCCACACGCTGCGTAAATATTTGGCGGACACGATACCGATCTTGGCCAGAAAAAACATGACCAGCGGAAGCTGAAAAGCGAGGCCGCTTCCCAGCACAAGGGGCAGCATCATATCGATGTAACTGTTGATCGTCCAGATATTTTCAACGATCTCATCGAGCTGGAAAT
>DATMHB010000751.1:0-4056 GCA_035555175.1 Flavisolibacter sp.
CATTTCTTTTTTCCATTCTTTTTGTTTTTGTTTTTTGAGCAGCCTGGCCTCAAGCTGCTCAAGCGGGACTCCTTTGGTTTCCGGCATTCTAAATGTCACCCACAAAAGTTGAAGCACCATCATGCCGGCAAAGAAGGCAAAGATGACGGCGGGTCCAAGTCTGCCTGCCATAATGGGGAACACGCTCGCCACCACTGCAGCGAATATCCAGTGTGTTGCGCTACCTAATGATTGTCCGTAAGCGCGCGCACTGTTCGGGAAGATCTCTGAAATAAAAACCCAGATCACGGCCCCCTGCCCGATGGCATGCGAAGCGATGAACACAAAAAGTAAAAGAGGTACGATCATGCCTCCGAGCCAACCGAATTGAAATGCGGCGGCCACAGCTGACAACGAAACAATATAACCGATGGAGCCGATCAACATCAGCTGTCTTCTTCCGATCCTATCGATCAGATAAAGACCCAGCATCGTGAAAACGAGGTTTACCAGACCAATGCCCGCACTTTGAAGAAAGGCCGCAGTTTTTCCAATACCCGCCAGCTCGAAGACCCGCGGCGCATAATAAATGATGGCGTTGATGCCGGACAGTTGGTTGAAGGCTGCGATCAGGAAGGCAAAAAAGATCGGCGTGGCATACCTGCCGGAAAAAAAAGAGGAAAGACTTTCTTTTTGTTTTTCTTCGTCGATCGAACGGTGCAACGCCGCCATCGCTTCGTCCACTCCTTCCGGGTCGCTCACTTCAAGAATTTCGCGGGCTTTGTTATAATCCCTTTTGTGTACGATCAGCCATCTTGGGCTTTCGGGCACAAAGAACATGAGCACACAATAAATAAATGAGGGGATCGCTACTACGCCGAGCATCCAGCGCCAGCTGTCGGCTCCTGTATCGCGCAACAAATAATTGGAGAGATAAGCCACGAGAATTCCGAAGACAATATTAAATTGAAACGCTGCCACCAGCTTCCCCCTGTTCTTTGCAGGTGCGATCTCGGTAATATACATGGGCGCAACTACCGAAGAAGCTCCGATGGCAAGACCACCAAGAAAACGAAAGGCCATGAATGTATACACATCCGGCGTTGTAGCCGAGCCGATGGCCGACACCAGATAAAACAGCCCGATCCAGATAAGGGTTTTCTTTCTTCCGAACTTTGATGCAGGAATACCGCCAGCCAGCGCGCCGACCACTGTGCCATAAAGCGCTATGCCAATAGCGACCCCGTGCATCACATCGCTCAGGGCCCATACTTTCTTGATCTCCTGCTCAGCCCCCGAGATCACCGCCACATCCACTCCAAATAAAAATCCACCCAGGGCCACGACTATACTCCAGAGAAGCAGTTTTCTATTCATAAGCGGCGTTTGCTTCATTAAGTTAAACTATTCTCATTCAACTCTGCTTTGTGTGTGCGCATAATTTTTCCTTTTCATTCTTTGCATGCGAATCGTGCCGGTGGTGAGAACGATCAGCATTTCGAACGCTTAATGATAAACAAAAAGCTGTCGCAGTTGACGCTTATCAGCAGAATCGGCCGGTTCCGCTTTCCTGCTTAGCATCTCCCCTATTGCTTTGTCCAACCGGTTGACAGCCGTGCTACTGAGCATCCAGTTAAGCGGGATCTTTTTGGTTGTGTAATTCAGATAAAGCGGAATAAAGACGCCGTTAAGACTATCCACATATTGCGCGAGGTAATACTGCGCGATATCCGATCGTCCCGATCGCGTATTATAGATACCACCAACGATCTCCATGATTTCGCTAAAGGAACGGATGCTATTTTCACTGATGGTAGAATCATTGCTTCCGAAATTGAATTGAAGCACATACGGTTTTACCGGCAGTTCTTTGAGGGGCAACGCCTTCAACACCTGCAGTAACGTTTCCGACCCTGTATTCTCAAAATACCCTCCGTCCACGTAATGCTTTTTTTCTCTGTCGTTGAAATCGATGGCAGCGCCCGGCGATACAAGCGGAAAGCGCGAACTGAGATTAATAGCCGTGCTGTAAGAAATGCTGCGATGAAGCCGCATACCAAGATCCCTTTGATTGCTAAATGGAATGCCGGGAAGTGAAACATTGCTCCAGATACACTGCATGCCGCTTTCAGCCTCGGTAGTATTGATGAAAAGGGCAGGCGCAATTGCCGTTGTATCTGCGTTTCGAAACAGCTCCCTGAAAATATTGATACTGTCATTGATCTTTTCCCATCCGTTCTCCCACGACTCCTCCAATGCAATGGCCCTGTCAAGGCGGTTGATATGCCAGGGAATAAAATAATTGATGATCTCACCAAAAACGAGCTTTCCCGTAACCGCGGCAAGGAAATCTGTTTTGAAAAATGTATCCGTTGCTTGTGCGTAGGTCATATTGCGACGGTGATGAAGATATCGATCGAGCCAGATGGCATTATAAAATCCGGATCCTACGGCTCCGCCTGAAACACCGCTGTAGCAATAAATATATTTGTCGAAGGATGGAAATGAATCGGACAACTTTGCCAGCATCATTGCGGTAAATGCACCCGTCCTTAGTGCGCCACCTTCCGCCGCTATGAACACGACCGGAATTTTTTTATCGGGTCCCACCCGGTAAGTAGTATCCTTTCCCACTACAGAGAGCCAGGCCCTGAAATGATCCTCCAGTGCCAAAGACGAAGTTTGTTGACGAGCATAGGTCCTGATGGGATGATCATTATTGCAGTAGGTTGTAACAAGGAACATGACGAGAAGAAAAAACCGGACGGGAACAATGTTTTGCGCCTTGTCGACAAAATGTAGCGCAACAAAAACGATCTGCCAGCAGGCAAAGGCAAGACAGATCATGGCCACCGCACCAAAGAACATATAGGTGCCTACGGGCACGATGAAAGAGAAAAGCAGTATGAACGCCAGCGCGAGGGCTGAAAGGACAATCAGCTGTCTTATCAGGCAGCGGTAAAATGACCTAGGTATGCGGAATAACCAGATGTTCAAACCGGTATCTGCTTCGAAGTGGGGATTGCCTTCATAGGGAATGAATTCCGGAAGCAGCGTGCTCCCATCGGGCAGTGGCACACCGCGCGGAAGATCATTGCCCTGATAATGGGCATTCGATGCCGGGATACTTACCCTTACATCATTCAGGATGCCATATAATTTTTTTACCCACTGGTTTTCTCTTGGGCTGATGGCCAGCCATGTCAAAGATGGAAAGCGGCGGGCCAGTCGAACGATGCCATTGGCAGGATATAGCCACCAGATCACTACGCCGAAGGATAATAAACAAATGAGTATGCAAATGAAGGCCAGGTTGAGAGAAGGGATCGAGAAATCGGTGGCATTGATGATCCAGGCCTTGAGCACGCTCGCCATCATCAGAACAACGGGATAGAACAGCAATATTCTTGACACCCATTTCTGCACACCCTTCCTGAATGCTACTCTTTCGGAAGGAAGCGATCTTCCTGAATTATCAGAAAGATAAATGATCAGCCTGGAGCAAAATTCAGAAGCGACGCTCCAAAAAAGCAGGCTTACAAATAGCCAGAACAAAGGCTGCACTTCGTATTCATTGGCAGCGTCTTCAACTATGCTTAAAAGTACATCAGTGCCCTGGCTCACAAAGAGAAATGCAAAAAGCGCAAGGGCATTAAAACAAAGCAGCAACCACAAACCCCTTAGCACGGAAAGGATATCTCTTAACCTCTGGAAGAGGGGATACGAATAAGGTCTCAACCTGCTTGATGGCTGACTCATGGCGCTCAAATTTTAAACGTAATCCATGCGGTTAATGGGGACGGGTAAAAATTCAAAAACGAATGAAGCTGTAACGTCGTTATTCAAAACTGATCAATATTCATCACAAAAACAACCGTATTAGTACCGTATAAAGAGCGGGAGAAAAGAGAACAGGAGTGCGGAACAACAACCGCAGTGCGCGTGGGGAATAGTAGACATGGTGCTTCTAATATTGCTTCGTACCTGCTGTGCGATCCTGCCAGCTTTGCGAGAAACGCCTGCGGGGTATTGATTGCGACAAATATTTTTCTGATATTAGAGTGATGAAGCATGTAT
>DATMHB010000752.1:0-9247 GCA_035555175.1 Flavisolibacter sp.
GTGTTGTCGGCTCCGCCCTATGATAAGCTCACCGACAGCATCAGCGATTTTCCAAAGAACCCGGGGCTTTATTATAAGAGAGGCAGGTTATTGTTTGCAAACGGACAACCTGAAAGGGCGGAGAAAGACCTGAGAAAGGCCTGGACGCTTCAACCGAGAGAGGAATATGGGCTGAGCCTCACAACTGTGCTAAAACAAAAAAGCGTGGACACAGCAGTGCTTTTCTTGCAGCACGAGGCGCTAAAAAAACTTCCCGAAAGCATTGCGTTCAGGATCGCACTGGCCCGTGGGTTCCAGCAAAAAAAATTATGGAATGAAGCGATGGAAGTATGCAAGGAAATCACCGACCGCTATCCGGCCCAGCTCGACGCATTGATGCTGCAGGCTGAATTGCTGAAAGAGCAGGATAAAGATGCGGAAGCGCTGACGATACTCGAAAAAGCATATGGATATGCGCCTGGCGATCCCGAAGTCGCACATGCCCTTGCCTTTGATTATGCAGAAGCGAAAAATCCGAAAGCATTGCGGCTGGCCGACTCCCTGATCAGGGCTGATGCCGGCCAGCGGCACGCTGAGCCCTATTATTTCAAAGGCGTTTATTTCGAAAATATTGGGAACAAGCAGGAGGCAATAAGATTTTTTGACGAAGCCACCAGACACGACTACTATTTTCTGGATGCCTACATGGACAAAGGTTCGGTGCTGTATGATTCGAAAAATTTTGCAGACGCGCTCAAAACATTCCAACTCGCGGCAACCATCACGCCCACCTACGCCGAGGCATATTATTGGATAGGCAAGACGCAGGAAGCCATGGGTAACAAGGGGGAAGCAAAACTCAATTATCAGCGTGCATTCGGACTTGACAAAGAAATGACTGAAGCAAAGGAAGCAGCAGACCGGCTGAAATAATTTCGCTAAGGATCCGGCATGTTGCATTCGAAAAACCGTTACCGTCAAAACCAATTTTTCAATCAAACGGTCAATGCCTATCTTGCCGGGCCAAATCATTATCATGGCCATTATCGCTCCTTCTCTCCTCGCCTCCGACTTTCTGCGACTTGACAGAGAATGCAAAATGCTCAATGAAAGTGAGGCGGACTGGTTTCACCTTGACGTGATGGATGGAAGATTTGTTCCGAATATTTCCTTCGGCCTTCCGGTGATTGAACAGATCACCAAAACCACTCAGAAGCCTTGCGACGTGCACCTGATGATCCTTGAACCCGAACGATATGTAGAGGCATTTAAAGAAGCAGGTGCAGACATCATCTCCGTGCATATAGAAGCCTGTGTTCACCTCCATAGAAATATCCAGCAGATCAAATCGCTCGGCATGAAAGCAGGCGTGGCGGTCAATCCTCACACACCGGTTTTTTTATTAAAGGATGTTCTCGCAGACATCGACCTGGTTTGCATGATGAGCGTGAATCCCGGATTCGGCGGACAGAAATTTATTCCAAACACGCTCAACAAGATCAGGGAGCTGAGAAAGATGATCGATGCCGACAAGCTGGAGGTTAAGATCGAGGTCGACGGCGGCATTACACTCGAGAATGCAAAGGAAGTGATCGAAGCGGGTGCTGATGTGCTCGTGGCTGGCAATACGGTGTTCAAATCACCCGATCCTGCTAAAACGATCGCAGCACTCAAGAGAATGTAGCTTTGCTCCATGTCAAAAGATTTGTTCAGCTCCCAGTCAGCTGTATACGCAAAGTTCCGGCCTTCTTATCCGCGGGAACTTTTTGACCATATTCTATCCTTCGTCAGCGAGCGCCGTCATGCCTGGGATTGTGCCACCGGCAACGGCCAGGCGGCCGTCGTCCTCTCCGATCATTTTGAAAAAGTGGAAGCCACCGACATCAGCGCGGCCCAGTTGAGCAACGCCATAAAAAAAGAGAACATCGGCTATCGCATTGCTTCTGCGGAAAAAACGCCCTTTGCTGATAATAGCTTTGACCTGATCACGGTGGCGCAGGCTTATCACTGGATCAACTGGAAAGCCTTTCATGATGAAGCTTCAAGGGTTGGGAAAAATAAAGCCGTTGTAGCGGTGTGGTGTTATAGCCTGATGCAAACCGGTGATGCAAGGCTTGATGAATTGATCGTGCATTTTTACCGCGACATCGTCGGACCTTATTGGGATGCCGCGCGAAAATTCGTTGACGACCACTATGCAACAGTCGCATTCAATTTTGATCCTTTACCGTCGAAACCATGCATGATCCGGGTCCGGTGGATGAGGGAACATTTTATCGGTTACCTCGGAAGCTGGTCGGCCGTACAGGCCTACATCAAAAAGAATCAAACCTCTCCTATTGATGTCATCCGCACCAGCCTCGAATCTTTATGGCGTGAAGAAGAAGAGAAAGCGATCGAATTTCCGTTGTACATGAGAATCGGAAGGATCAGAAAATAATTTACCAGCGCGCTACGATCTTGAAATTTACAAGGCGCGGCGTCAGCCGGTTGGGCATCGCAAAAATATTATTTTGGAAATCTTTGATCAATTCATAAGAAATAGTGTTCGGCCTGTCGATCAGGTTAAATACTTCCAGACTGGCCCAGATATTATCGAAATCCCGAAATGGCGAATGACTCCTGCGTGTTGTTCTGTCCGCGTTCAGCAGCGACGCGCTGAAACCAATATCTGCCCTGATATATGGCTCAATGGTCAGTGCATTCCTGTATTGAATGCTGCCAGGAATATTATAAGGAAGATTCGTACCATAAAGCGTGCTGAGGTAAACTTTGAAATTCTTATTGGTTGAAAGGTAATCCTGGAAAAACAGCCCGAAAGTCACCAGCCTGTCAGTGGGTCTGCGCAACCATCCGCCCTGCACCAACGAACTATCGATGGGGCGATTAAACGAGTCTACCTTATACACCTTATAATAATCGTTGTTCAGGTTTTCCCTCGTTCGCATGATGCCCAGGCTCACCCAGCTCTCCGCGTCCTTCACCAGCTCACCAAATAGCCGCAATTCCACTCCGGCTGCATAGGCCTTCGCCATATTCTCTCCGAAATAGCGCACTCTTACATTATCGATATCGTAGGGCACTACATGATCCATGTGTTTATAATAAGCCTCTGCACTGAGCCGCAGCGGACGGTTGAGTCCAATAAAATTAAAATCGAGTCCGGCAACACCCTGCCAGCTCCTTTGCGCCTTCACATGCGTGTTAAGTGTTCCATCATAGCGGCGTAGCTCCCGGTAAAACGGTGGCTGATGATAAGCACCGGCTGCGGCACGAAAAACGATGTCTCTCCGCCACGCTGGTTTCCATGATGCCCCAACGCGTGGTGAAAGCAGAAATTCGCCGTTCAGGTCATTATAATTGAAGCGCATTCCTGCCTGTACTGTGTACGCCGATCCGTTACTGTTGAATGCCATATTATCCTGCACATAGCCACTGTATTTGCTGATGTCAAGGTCGGCCTCAGATTTAATGACCTTGTTTAATTTGAGCATGTCGGGCGTAAAGGGAAGCGAATAACCGGCTGAGTCCTGGTATTCCCATTCATTGAGATGATCATGAATGCGGGTCTTATCGTAAGAAAGGCCCCATTGAAACAAGTGATGATTCGTGGTGAGGCTTCCTTTGTGCGAAATATTATAATCGGAGATCGTCAGGCTGTTGCGTGCGAAATTCTGGTTGATACCGGCGCCAAGCGGATTCACGATGAGGCCGAAGGTGGCGCTTGCTTTGTCGAAATCGCGGTCACCAAATAAATACGCTCCCGCAATATCGATATTCTCTTCTTCGTCATTTTCAAACCGCGAAGACAAAAATTTCAGTCTTAATTTTTTGGTTGGCTGATACGTCGTTGATATCCCGATCATGGCCGTGCTATACGCATCGAGTTCATGGCCTTCAAAAAAAACATCGAGACCAAGGTTGGCCGTAAAATAGGGCGAGAATACGCTCGACGTAAGCTGACTGTATTGAGGGAAAAAAGAGAAGCGGGTTCGTGATACATTGCCGAGCACTTCTGCCTTCCATTTGTTTCCGATTTGATATGTCAAAAGCCCCTGCAGGTCCTGCGACGAGGGCACATAGCTGCCCTGCGTTTGCTGGCGGCTCAGCAAATTCCGATTGCTGCGGTTGCGCACGCCGACGATATAAGACAATTTTTGCCCCGCGCCCGTTCCTTCCATGTGAAAGCCCTGTTCAAGTATACTCACATATGCTGAGCCGCCGAAGCTGCGCGGCGTATTGTACTGGATATCGAGCACCGAGCTCATTTTATCACCATACTTCGCCTGGAAGCCGCCCGTGTAAAAATTAATATTCCTGACCATCTCAGGATTGATAAAACTCAATCCTTCCTGCTGGCCGCTTCGAACCAGATAGGGCCTGAAGATCTCGAAGTCGTTCACGTAAATCAGGTTCTCATCATAGCTTCCGCCGCGCACATTGTATTGTGAAGTGAGTTCATTATTGGAGCCGACAAATACTTTCAGCAACCCTTCGACACCCATAATGGGCGATCGAAGATTAATCACGGATTTGGGATTCGCGGTGATGAGGCCTGTTTCCGTGCGGTCGCGCTGGTCCTGGACCACAACTTCTTTCATCACATCTGAGCCCACTTCCATACGGATGGTTACCTGCTCTTCTTCACCTTCGCTCAACAAGAAATTCTGTTGAACCGTTTTAAATCCGATAGAAGAAAACAGCAGCCCGAAGGCGCGGTCGGCGGGAACCGCAATGCGAAAGGTGCCAGAATCAGAAGCAGAGATACCTTTTTGCTGGCCAAGGATGCTGATGGAAACGTGAGGCAGGATGTTCTCATTTTCATCCACGACCCTTCCGCTTACTGTTGCCGATCTTTTCTGGGCAAAGCAGAAAGGTGCCGTTAGCATGGTCATTAAAAGGATAGGCAACCACAATTTCACGCATCAGATTTGGATAAAAATAATGATTGATGCGGGGTTTTAATAATTTGTGCAATGATTTCGCACAAAGGGGCGCAAAGAACCGCAAAGTTTTCCTGTGAAAACGTCTCTTATGGTGATGCAATCCGCTGTCCCGCGAATCTCTTGCAATGCTTATTAAAACAAAGAGCTTATTGATTTTTTTATTTCCCGGCTATATTAGCACTCTCAGCTGTTGTTGCCTCGCACTCTCGTACAACAACATTCCTACGAAGCACTAACCAAGACTGCATTAAAGCATTAAGTGGAGAATGCCAACTACCCTCACTTCGAACAGAGGATCTGGTCCAGCGCCTTATTTCCGTGGGTATCTTAACGACATTTATTCTTTAAAGAAGGCCTAACGGAATACAGCGCCTTTTGGTCCGTCGCATAGCACGAAGAGGAGACTTTGAATTAAAGACCGTCCAAATTCAGGGTGCTGCAGAGCGCCGATTCATAAGAGGCGGCCTTTGGATTTAATGACTGGTGCGCATTGAATCGGCTTGAACTTTTGGCTCCACCTTTTGTTTCAAGACAAAAGGTTGGAAAAAGAAACTTCGATTCCTTTAACGAAACCTTGCAAAGAGAACTGTGCGCGGGTCCCGCCGAAGGCGGAGACTCGCGGGCAAAGTGGAAAAAGAAACTTCGAATCCTTTAGGGAAACTCCGCAAAAAAGGCAATTAAACGCAAAGAGCGTAAAGATCCGTTGGATGAGACACAGCGGCGAACAAACAAATCCCGACGATGCTAAACAGGCATTCCCGCAAAACTCCTCGTGTGCAAGCAAAAAAAAGGAAGCCGTGGGCCTCCTTTTTGAATGTTAACATTGCTCCTACTGTGTAATATTGATCGTCACCTTCTGCGAAGCAGGATTGTTCTTCTGACCCAGCGTAAGCTCCCTTCCATCGGCCGTCACAGCCTTCACCAATGTAAGCGTCGCCGTAGCCGACGTGGCCGGCGGCACAATTACTCCGTTCGGGATATTCACAGTAGCCACTGCACTCGTCTTGTCGCGGTCAATCACTACCGTCTGGTTGTTGAGCGTTACCGCACCCGTTACATTGTACGTAACAGTGATCTGCTGTTGCATAGCCGTCCTGGTTTGAAAAGTAAAAGTCGTAGAGCCTCCCTGCTTAACGGTTTTGGTAGCTGTGCTGCTCAGCGCAACATATGGCGGCAGGCTGTTGCTGAAATCATAGTTGTCGCCGGGAGAATCGTCCTGCTCGCAAGAAGCGAGACAAAACGCAGAAAAAGCGGTCAGAATAAAAAATATTTTTTTCATGTTTTACTATTAAAGGTCAAACCACATTTTAACGTTGTATCTGATCTGAACGGGTGCATTTGGATTAATGGATAACTCATTACCGCTCGGATATTCATATCTGCGGAACAAAGGACCCGCGGGCGCACCAACCGGCAGTGTAAGTGCAGGCACTTCATCGCCCTCAGGACCCGACCTTCTCCATTCTGTGAAGGCATCCAGTCCCCTGTCCATCTTATCTACCCAATGATGGTAGTGGATCAGCTTTACAGGATTAGCCACTGTAGCCAGGTCGGGCAATCCGGCAGCGAATGCGGCGGCGGTAGCGGCAGGCACGCCATAAAATTTGCATGATTCTTCAACTGCCTTTTTATACAGGGTATTGGCATTCGCAAGGTTTACCGGTACACCCAAGCCTCTCGCTTGTATTTCTGCCTCGTAAAAAAGTTCTTCCTGATAAGAAAAAACTACTTCAGGCGAAGCGGCCGACTGAAGAGAGGTGGAGATCCTTGCATCATGCGTATCATCACCATCTGTGCCCGGTTCGATGCCGTAATAATTATCAGCGGCGGCAGGCTTCGTAAAAAACAGAGGCAGCCTTGGGTCATTCAACGGACGCATGAAGTCTGCCACATATTTCGAAGCAAAGAAGAAATTGTTACCGCCGTTATATTGTTCACCCAGCGCGTACTTTGGATTTTTTCTTCCTGCTACATTCTGGTACGACACCAGGAAATTGTTCGCGGGAGAAGACACCAGGCCGCCGCCGGACACCAATTGACCGATAGCCGTTGCTTTTGATGGATCCTTATCCACCATGGTCATCAGGATGCGCAGCTTCAGCGATTTCGCGACCTTCTTCCATTTGGCAATATCACCTTTATAGAAAAGGTCATAATCCGATATCTTCAAAGTGCTCGACTCATCAAACTGTGCAAGTGCCTCATCCAGCAAGGCGATCGCACCCTCGAAAACATTTTTTTGCGGATCGAACTTGGGATAAGAAATGTCTGCCCTCCAGGCCTCGGAAAAAGGAACGTCACCAAAAGTTGTCGTAAGGTCATATACATCCTGCGCAAGAAGCACCTTACACTGCGCAGCTGCATTATTGTTCTTCGGATTGGCACTCTCGGCCAAGGCGATCGCCTGCTTCAGGTTCGTGCCTGCAGAAAGATAGAAGGTGTTCCAGCTATTGGCATAGTTGAAAACCGAAAAGGTATATTCGCCTGCTGAAGGCGCGCCCCATGCATCAGGATTATTACCGCCGTCCGCTATGGATTGTCCACCGAGCGCCATCGGAATGTACAGGTCACCACCCGACCGTAAATTGATGTACTGCGTAGTGGCATTTGAAAATAACAATTTCGGATCGAGCGTTTCAGCGGCATTGGGACTTTTATTGATGTCAAGGTATTTTTTACACGAAGGCAGCACCGCACCAAAGACCAGGACGCCCGTTATATATAGAATGCTTTTTTTCATATTCGACTTAATTAAATTTTAATGCGAAGGTTTAATCCATATGATCTAGTTGAAGGAACCGAATTGAATTCCACGCCTTCACCAAGGCTGGCGGCGCCAAAAAAGTTCACTTCCGGATCTATATGCGGAACATATGATTTGATGATCCACAAATTCCTTCCTTCAAGACCAAGCTCAAGACCTTTGATCCACGCAACGTTTTTGGTGAGGAAGCCAGACGGCAGACGATAGGCAAGTCTCACCTCTCTCAATTTCACATAAGAAGCATTGAAAACGTTGGCTTCGGTGTTGGATGTGCTGAACTGGCCCCAGAAATCCTGCATGCTTTGCACGGGCACCGTATTGGGAATATATTTTCCGGTAGCGGCATCGAGCACTACGCCTTTATCTATGAAAACATTGCCCCTGTTCGCGACTGTTTCCTTGGCAAGCCCCTGCGTTCTAAGCGTAGAAGCAGTATTAGAGTAAACAAATCCGCCCTGCCTGATGTCTACAAGGAAACTAAGACTAAGGCTTTTGTAGCTTAACGTATTATTGATGCCCATCATCCAGTCGGGAAATACATTGCCGATCTTCTGGTCATTCAGCGTTTTTCTCAAGCCCGTGTTAGCATCGATGATGATATTGCCGCTTGAATCGCGCTGCCATGCAGTACCCCAGATGGCGAATGGCTCACCCGTTCTGGTTTTGATCTGCAAGCCGCTCCATCCGCTTTGCAACACATAAGATTTCACCTCCGGCGGCAGCTTCACGCTTTGTCTGTTCTTTGAGAAGTTCACATCAATGGCCCAGCTCAAGTCGCGTGTGCGCACCGGCGTTAGACCCACAGTAATTTCAATACCCTTGTTGATGACAGATCCCGCATTGATCGTTTGCGAAGTAAAGCCCGTTGACTGTGGCACCAGCAGGTTGATGATCTGTTCTTTTGTTTCGGAATTATAATAAGTAAAGTCAAGGCTTGCGCGGCCCTTGAAAAATTTCATTTCCGTTCCAAATTCATAGGAGGTCTGATTCTGTGGTTTCAGATTCGCATTCGGAAGAATGGTAGGCGCAGTAAATGCGATCACACCATTGAATGGGAACTGTGATCCAAATCCATATTGTGCGAACGAAGTTGCCACAGGCAGGTAAGCAAAAGAGAGTGAATAAGGAGCCGCATCGCTTCCAACATTGGCCCAGCTTGCCCTCAGCTTTCCATAGTCAAGCCAGGTAACATTTCTTATCAGTTCGCTGAATACAAAGCTTCCGCTCACCGAAGGATAGAAATAAGAGTTATTTGCTTCCGGCAGTGTTGAACTCCAGTCGTTCCTACCAGTCACGTTCAGGTACAAATAATTTCTGAACGAAAAACCGATATCACCATACACACCCACAAGCCTTCTCTTATTCGAGAGATTTGTTGTGCTGACTGTGCCCGCGTTTGAGAAGCTGTATAATTCATCAACCGTCAGGTTCTGCGCATCGGACTGTTCTCTCCTGTATTGCGTTTCGAAAACGTTATGTCCCACGATCACTTTCAGATCGAGGTCTTTGCCAAGCTTGTGGTTCGTGGTCACCATCAGGTCATTATTCACAAGGCGGT
>DATMHB010000753.1:0-7019 GCA_035555175.1 Flavisolibacter sp.
TGGCTGATCATATTGCTCTCGAGCGCGCGGCTGATATCACGATCTATTTGTGAGCCTGCAAAACGGCTGAGGCTTTTTTCGGTAACGAGTTGCAGGTTATCGCTCTGGTTAATGCCGGTATGAGGTGTGAGGAGGAGGGCAGAATAGCCTTTCTCGATAAAATTGCTGGTGTCTACATCATTCCGGAAATCATAACGGATCAACTTGCCGCTTTCCAGGTTCGATTTGAATATTCCATTCGGATCAACCACCGCCACTTTCTCATTTCGGACATTGCTGACCGTTATGAACACGACTGCAGCGATAAGCGCTGCAAACAAAAGAGGCGTTAGAATGGTGGAAAGGATAAAAGTCTTTTTTCGCACGCGGCTCAGGTATTCACGTTTGATGATTAACCAGGTCTTGTTCATAGAACTATATTAAGCAGTTACTGATTGAAATTGACGGGCGGCGGGTGTTCCTTCCACCAGCTGAATAAAAATGTCGCTAAGCGACGGCAGTATCTCCTGGAAAGAAATGATGTCTGCATTCGACTGAAGGAAATAACGCAGCACATCATTTGGCGAGCGGCCCTGGCTGATGCGCACGATGAGCGAGTAGTCGTCATTCTGCCTTACGATCTCGAACGCATCATTGTTCGTATGCGGCGGCATTGAAGCAAACCCGATCTTAAATAGATTCTGCTTGAATTGCTGCTTTACGTTCTTAACCGAACCGTCGAGGATCTTTTTGCCTTTGTTGACGAGCGCGATCTGGTCGCAGATCTCTTCTACCTGTTCCATTCTGTGCGTACTGAAAATAATGGTAGCGCCTTCTTTCGCAAGGCGGAAAATTTCGTCTTTGATCACATTGCTGTTCACCGGATCGAGACCGCTGAAAGGTTCATCAAGGATGATAAGCTTTGGCTGATGGAGCACCGTTGTAACAAACTGGAATTTTTGCGACATACCTTTTGAAAGGTCTTCTACTTTTTTATTCCACCAGCTGCCCATTTCAAGGCGTCTGAACCAATCCTTGATCAACTCCATTGCTCTTGCTTTATCCAGCCCTTTTAGCTGGGCGAGATAGAGTGCCTGTTCACCGATCTTCATTTTCTTGTATAGGCCGCGTTCTTCCGGCATGTATCCGATCTTCTCGATGTCCTTCAATGGATTAAAGTCCCTGCCTTCGAAAACGATCCTGCCTTCATCTGGAAAAAGTATGCCGGTGATCATACGGAGAAGGGTGGTCTTGCCCGCTCCATTGGGACCGAGGAGGCCGAAAATTGTGCCGGGAGCAACTGAAAATGAAATATCGTCAACTGCCTTTTGGGTGGCAAAATATTTTTTGAGCCCCTGTGCTTCAAGAAGGTTCATCGGCGTTGGTTTAAAGAATAAAAGTAACGGCAAAAAATCTGATCAATATAAAAAATGACAAACGTGATTATTGTCAGGACCAAATCGTGCTTTCCGGTATACGAAACTATTTTGAATGCGGCGTCTTAGCAGCTATCAGGCCGGCTATTTTTTCTCCATCCATTGCGGCACTTACGATGCCGCCGGCATAACCCGCGCCCTCGCCGCAGGGATAAAGCCCGCGGATCTGGGGGTGCTCACCGGTGTGCGTGTCTCGTGGGATGCGAACCGGTGATGAAGTGCGCGATTCCGTAGCGACAACAACAGCATCATTGGTGAAATATCCTTTCATTTTTTTGCCGAACTCCCTGAAGGCTGACTGTAGTGAACGGTGAACGAATGATGGTAGCACCTGTTGAAGATCCGCGGCATGAATGCCCGGCAAATAGCTGCAACCGGGAAGGGAAGAAGAGGTCCTGCCTTCGGCAAAATCTACAAGACGCTGGGCGGGTGCTTTGAGTGCGCCCGATCCTGCTTCGAATGCTTTTTGTTCAACAGATCGCTGGAAATGCATGGCGGCAAGAGGTCCGTGCATTTTAAATTCCTGGATATTATTCTCTTCCACCGTTACAACAATGCCGCTGTTTGCAAAGGGGTTGTTTCTTTTTGAAGGCGACCATCCGTTGACCACCACCTCGTTGATGTCTGTAGCGGCCGGTGCAATGATGCCGCCAGGACACATGCAAAAAGAAAATACACCCTTGCCATCCACCTGTTGCACGAGACTGTAAGAAGCAGGAGGAAGGTAATCACCCCGGGAGGGACAATGATATTGAATGGAATCAATAAGCGATTGAGGATGCTCCACGCGGATGCCAAGCGCGAAGGGCTTGTTTTCAATAAGAATTTTTTTTGCGTGGAGCAATTGAAATATATCCCGTGCCGAATGGCCGGTTGCCAGCACCACGGCCTCACCGGGAAGCGCTCTTCCGTCGGCAGTATGTATTCCTTTGACGCGGTCTTTTTCAATTACTAGGTCAACGAGCTTTGTTGCAAATAATACTTCGCCTCCGTGGGCAATGATCTTTTCACGGATGGATGTGATAATGTGCGGAAGCTTGTTGGTTCCGATATGCGGGTGGGCTTCAAACAAAATTTTTTCCTCAGCCCCAAAATGTACCAGGGTTCTGAGGATCTTGTATACGTCGCCGCGCTTTGTGCTTCTGGTATACAGCTTGCCGTCGCTGTAGGTGCCTGCGCCGCCTTCGCCGAAGCAGTAATTGCTTTCGGGATTCATGATACCTTCTTTGTTGATAGCTGCCAGGTCTCTTCTTCTGGCTCTTACATCCTTACCGCGTTCGATGACGATGGGCCGGATACCCAGTTCAATCAACCGTAGCGCAGCAAATAAGCCCGCTGGCCCGGCGCCTATCACCAACACCTGTCGTGGTGCGCGGTGCACATCTTTCAATGCAAGAGGCATGAGCTCTGCAGGCTGGTGGGGCTCATCTATAAAAGCCTGGATCGTAAGATGGAACCATGGCTGCCGGCCGCGTGCGTCGATAGATTGCTTGAGAATATTGAAGCCGGTGATGCGCGAGGGCGGTTCATCAACTGCTACCGCAACGATCCTTTCCAAAGAAGAAGCATCAGCTGCTTCTGAAGGCAGCACTTTAACCGAGATCTTTTTTTGCATGTCAGGTGTCGATCCTGAAAAATGGATTGGAGCAAAGTTGCATAAAAAAAGCCGTCCGCCTGAAGCGGACGGCTGGCAAAGCAATCATTAACACCTTGACAAGTAGAGGGAGTGTTGATCCCGCTTACAAAGAATGTTCATCGAATGTCGGAGGCTGCCTGAGTAGCCGGTTGCTGAGCAAGAGGCTTATTGAGGAGGCGCTGGAAAGAAGAAGAAAAAAGCGTGGTCCTTCTCATAGCAGTTGTTTCCAGTACCAAAATAAGAAGAAAAGGTGAAGC
This sequence comes from Flavisolibacter sp., assembly GCA_035555175.1. GTDB lineage: Bacteria > Bacteroidota > Bacteroidia > Chitinophagales > Chitinophagaceae > Flavisolibacter. Next base: position 3,309 of record DATMHB010000753.1, read on the forward strand.
GCAAAATTTTTCAAAATTATACTCAAGCCGATGCAAGGGAATGTGAAAAAAAAATTGTAACATTAAAGGAGGAAAAAAAGATCGCTTGCTCTGGGAATCGGAGAAATTTTTTGGCAGATGGTTTGTTCTTCCGAAGTAGGAAAAATTCTCTGGAATAAAAATTTTTTTTTCCCCCTCTTTTTTAGATATTCGCTCTCCTGTCCTAAAAAAATTTTTTTATACACATCCTGTGAAAATCGATCCTAACATATTCATAACTCATTATAAAAACTGCTATCGTGTACATGGAGAAGAATGCCGAACTCATTTGGACCAATTGTTTATCGATCATAAAGGATATAGTAGAGTGGCAGCACTTCAAAACATGGTTTGAGCCCATTAAACCGATCTCAGTAAAGGATAATGTATTGATCATTCAGGTTCCCAGCCAGTTTTTTTATGAATACCTCGAGGAACATTATGTTAATCTGCTCGCGAAAACATTGAAAAGGGAATTGGGCAAGGAAGCCCGTCTGGAATACCGGATCATGGTTGACGGAGGCAACAATTACAACAAGCCCGTTACCGTTGATATGGCCGGACATTCATACAAATCATTTACGAACAATGAAATGGATTTCCCACTAATCATCAACACGCCGGTCAAGAATCCCTTTGTGATCCCCGGGTTGAAAAAAATGCACATCGACCCGCAGCTGAATCCAAATTACACGCTTGACTCTTATGTCGAAGGCGACAGCAACCGGGTAGCGAGGCGCGCAGGTAAAACTGTTGCGGACAAGCCCGGCGCGAATTCCTTCAATCCCCTTGTAATTTATGGTGGCGTTGGACTGGGAAAGACGCACCTGGCTCAGGCCATAGGCAACGAGGTGAAGCGGTTGCAGCCCAACAAAGTTGTTCTGTATGTGAGCTCGGAGAAATTCATCAACCAGTTCGTTGATCATAGCCGCAACAATGCGATCAATGACTTTATACATTTTTATCAGCTTATCGACGTACTGATCATTGACGATGTACAATTCTTTAACCGGGCTGAAAAATCGCAGGACGCTTTCTTTGCCATTTTCAATCATCTTCACCAATCAGGCAAGCAGCTGGTTCTTACTTCCGACAAATCACCAAAAGACCTGGAAGGTGTTCAGGAACGTTTGTTGAGCCGGTTCAGATGGGGGTTGAGCGCGGACATTCAAATGCCTGATTATGACACCCGCATAGAGATCCTTGAAAGAAAGATGAAGAATGATGGTCTGGAAATGACGCGCGAAGTCGTGAAGTACATCGCCTATAATATCAACACCAATATCAGGGAGCTGGAGGGTGCACTGATATCGTTGTTGGCACAATCTTCGCTCAACCGCAGGGAAATTGATCTTGACCTCGCGAAGAAAGTGTTACGGAATTTTGTAAAAACATCCAGCAAGGAAATTACGATCGACACCATTCAGAAGATGGTTTGCGAATATTTTGATGTGCCTTACGATAAGCTGCTTCAGAAAACGAGGAAGCGTGAAATTGTGCAGGCGCGGCAGATCACGATGTATCTTGCCAAAGCGTTTACAAAAAATTCTTTGAAGACGATCGGCGAGCACTTTGGTGGAAGAGATCATACCACAGTGATCCATTCCTGCCAAACGGTAAAGGACCTGATGGATACAGACGGAACTTTCAGGGACAGCGTGATGGAATTGCAGCAGAAAGTGCAGCTGGCCGCGATGTAAGCAGTGACAATTGATGGTGATCCCAAATTCAGTCCGCACGGGTTGGATTTGGGATTTTCTTTTGGAAGATTCAGGGTGTAATCCCTATTTTTGCAGCCCTTGTAAACAGAGCGGATATGTACAAAGGTGAAGTGGACAGCCTGTCCCGAATTGTTTTGGGAAGTGGCTGAAATCAATCCACTAGTTGAGCATTAAACGGCTGCACGGCGGAAAGCCTGATGGTAAAAGACGGCTCTGAAAATATGGTGAGGTGGATGAGTGGCTGAAATCAACGGTTTGCTAAACCGTCGTAGGGCCTTAAAGCTCTACCGAGGGTTCGAATCCCTCCCTCACCGCTGATTAAAAGCCCGTAAATCTTAGATTTTCGGGCTTTTAGTATTTTATGGCCTTACCGATTTTTTCAAACATATTTAAGATTGATTGTTTAACTCCAGATTTTCAGATTTCTTTCTTAGCCGGATGTTCAATAATTCTACGATCAATGAAAAGCCCAGGCAGGAGTAGATGATGCTTTTACTGATCTCCTGGTGCAATCCGCCTGCAATGAGCACAACACCGATCACAACTAAAAACGAAAGCGCCAGCATCTGAAGCGTTGGATGGCGGTTAATGATGCTGGTAACCGGTCCTGCAAAAAGCATCATAATGCATATAGAGATGATCACCGCAATGATCATTATCACTATGCTGTCGACAATACCCACAGCGGTCAAAATGGAATCGAAGGAAAACACTGCGTCAACCAATACAATTTGAAAAATAACGGAGCTGAACCCGACGGACTTTGGACCATTGACCGGTTTTTGTTGAGCGTCGCGCCTCAATTTATGATGGATCTCCAAAGTACTTTTTACGATCAAAAAAATGCCTCCGGCTAATAGTATGAGATCTTTAATACTCAAATCAACCGATTGTTCGGACAGGCCTTTCACTGAAGGAATAGATATGACCGGATCTTTCAAACTGATGATCCAGTTAATGCAAAGCAATAAACCTACGCGGAACAACATAGCCAGAAGGAGCCCGATATTGCGGGCACGCCGTTGTTGCTGCTTCGGTAGTTTACCAGCGACGATCGAAATAAAAATGATATTATCAATTCCAAGTACGATCTCCAGAAAACTAAGCGTAAGAAGGCTTATCCAAATACCCGGATTGGAAAAATCGGGCAGAACAAAATCCATATATCTGATTTAAAGATTAATTTCTTACTGTGTGCTACCTTTTTGCCCGATCTCTTTTTGTGTGACCTCGTAGACAGGGGCTGCCTGCAATCTACGTTTCTTTCTTGCCGTCAAAAGTTTAACCAGAACAGGACCTGTAGTGATCAGGACAATACCAATGATTATCTTTTCAAGATTCTCTTTTACCCAGGCATTTTCGCCCAATAAAAAGCCCGCAGAGATAATGCTACATGCCCACAAAAAGCTTCCGACAATATTGTAAAAGGAAAATTTTGCCGCATTCATTTTTACCATGCCGGCTACCATAGGAGCAAAAGTGCGGATAATTGGAAGAAAGCGGGCCAGTATAATTGCGCCGCCACCTTTTTTGTCATAAAAGTCCTTAGCCTGTGTCAGGTATTTCCTTTTGAACAGCCAACTCTCTTTTCGGAAGAGCAGACGATCCGATTTTTTTCCAAACCAGTATCCGGCATAATTTCCAAGGATGCCTGCTATTGCAATTAATGTAATCCAGTAAAAAAGATTGACCACCGGCCAGGCAAAGGGTGATAGCGTATTGGCAATGATCATTCCTGCAATAAATAATAAGGAATCGCCCGGCAGAAAAAAGCCGAAGAAAGAGCCGGTTTCCACAAATACGATCAGCATCACGATATAGAGGCCTCCGTACTGCATGATCCATTCAGGGTTAGTAAGATTGCTAAAAAAATCCATGATCGTTTGCATAATAGTTCTTGTTGTTGGATGAAAAGATCCTTCTGCCATTCAGAAGTTTCCGGAAAATTGACGCTCAAGCCATAGGGCCCTAC
>DATMHB010000754.1:0-3769 GCA_035555175.1 Flavisolibacter sp.
CGACCTTGAGCAAAGCATCCCCGAAGTTGACGCCTGGTTCGGAACCATGGAACTGCCACTGATCCTGAAAAAATTCGAAGCCGATTATAGATCAGAACTCCTTGGCGAGCGACTGCTGGCGACGCCACAGCACTACGCCTATTTGAAGATCGCAGAGGGCTGTAACCGTACCTGCTCGTTTTGTGCCATCCCGCTGATGAGGGGAAACCATGTGAGCCGGTCCATAGAAGATCTGGTGAAAGAGGCTGAGGGCCTGGTAAAAAGGGGGGTAAAAGAGATCATGCTGATTGCACAGGAGCTGACTTATTACGGTCTCGACCTTTATAAGCAGCGAATGCTTCCCGATCTGCTCAGGCGGCTCAGCGATATTCGCGGTCTCGAATGGATACGCCTGCATTATGCCTATCCACACAAGTTTCCGCTGGAGATCCTGGACGTGATGAGGGAAAGGGAAAATATTTGCAATTACCTGGATATGCCCCTGCAGCATGCGGCGGACAATATGCTCAAGGCAATGCGGCGACAGATCACGCGCGCCGAGATGGAAGATCTGGTCAACCAAATTCGATCGACGGTTCCGGGAATTGCGATCCGGACAACCCTTATCACCGGTTTTCCGGGGGAGACTACCGACGATGTGGAAGAGCTCAAAGGCTTCCTTGAGAGGCAGCGTTTTGAGCGCGTGGGCATCTTTACCTACTCACATGAAGAAAATACTTCAGCCTATCAGCTAACTGATAATGTGCCTGCCGACGAAAAACAACGAAGGGCTGAAGATATCATGGCGGTACAACAGGAGATCAGTTACGAAAAGAACCAGGAAAAATTGGGTCAGACACTGAAAGTGCTCGTAGATAAAAAAGAAGCAGGGCGGTATCTGGGAAGGACCGAATTTGACAGTGTTGAAGTTGACAATGAGGTGATCATTCAAACGGATCAAAAACTTCAGCCGGGCAATTTTTATCAGGTGAAAATCACAAGGGCTTACGACTACGACCTTGAAGGTCAGCTTTTGTAATTTTCTGTTATTGGATACTCGGAACGCTTTTGGCTCCCCCGCATTTTTAATTGACGACGAAACTGAAGGCCGACACTGCAGTGTGCCCTGACTGATCGAGCCCCTGTATCACGGCTGTATATTTTCCTTTTTGATCGGTACTATAGAAACTGATCTTCGCACGGCCGGACGCATCCGTTTTTATGTCAGGTGTCCAAAATAATGTATTCCGAAAATCCGGCTTCCTGCTGGCTTTCTGCTCCGCCGTTTCATAAACGGGAGCATAGAAAACGCGGTTCATTTGGATCCCCTCATAATCGACCCTGATCAACGAAGGGTCAAGCTCGACTGCCTCAAAATTGTTTTTATAGGAAGTGAAACTGGCAATGCCGGCAAAGATCAGGGGCCCATACACATATGCCCTTGAAATGATCTCCACTTTTCTGATCTTCAACGGATCTAATTGCAAAATCTTATCAGGGTCGGCAAGCGGAATGCCGTCCAGCATCACAAGCATATTGTCTTCATAAAATTCTCTTTTTTCTTCATTAAGCATTTTCATCCTCAGCTTACCGCTCCGCGTAAACACGTTGATCTCCCTCACATATTCTCTTAGCACTTCTTCCATCGTAGTGAAACGGGTGAATGCATCGAGGTAATAGATCCGGTCGGGTTTTCCATAAAAAGGCAAAGTATCTGTGAATAATGGCCGCTCGTACCGATTCAATTGTTCGGAGGAATAAATATGTTCCGTTTGCATGCCGATACTGTAATCTTCAAGCATGTCTTTTGTTCTGGCCGAAAGGTTTATGGGAGCAAGGTTGTGGGCAGCAGAAGCATCTGAATAAGGACTATTAATGTCTACCCTGTAAGCTGCGCTTTTTTCGCTGGCCTGGGCCACCACCTCACCTGCACCATAATAATTCGTCACATCGAAATGTACAAGTCCCTTGTTATCGCTGCGGTTGGAGAAAAGAACAGAAGGGGAGAAGGGCACAGAAAGAAATGCTGCAACATTTTCCGCAGGCCGTCCGGAGGCCTTTTCGGTAATCCTTCCGTTGATGATATGTCCATTGTATTCTGCAGGATAGAGATATGCAGGTTGCGAATTTTTGAGCACACCTTCCCAATTAAATCTTCTCCAGCCATGCACCAGCATCAGGTTGTCGGTTGCTTCGCCTACGTCGGCACCATCAGAAAAATAAAAACCGGGCGCTTCGATATACCCCGCAAGGTCGGAGCCCAGCCAAAGATAATTCTCGATATCCATGGAGTTTTCCATTTGCAGTGAATCATTTCGAAAAACAGCCATCGACATTTGCACCGGTACATTCTTATTGTTTAAAGAAGCATCGAGCTGCACCTCGATTTTTTCTCTTGACCGATAGTCGGCCCTGTTCCCTGATGTTTTGATAAGGATATTTTCTGCAGGCCTCTTAAAATAAAGCCGCTCGCATAAGGGCTGGCCTTCATTGCTAAAAACAGTAAACTGCGAAACGCCTTCGCCGATCTTTGATTTGTCAACGAGAAATTCAGTAACGCCATTGTTCGATCTTGCCTTTATGGCAACTTTCAGCACCTGTCTCGTATGCGCGATGAGCAGCAGTTCGCTGTAGCCTGCAACATTGGTTACGACGGTAATCCGGAGGCGGTCGGGCCCATCATCTTTCAATTTCATCACGTATCCCTGTTCGTCTATCGAAGGCAATTCTTTTTTTACAACAGTTCCATCGGAAAGAAATAACAACGCGGAATAAGCCAGTTGCGGCTGTGGTGTGAAAAGAAAACTGCCCAATCCGAACTTCAATGGGCGAAAGCGCGCAACCGTATCATGGGCCGCTGAAATGATGAAACCTTCTGCATCCACACCTTTGCCATAGGCATCGTGGATGGCGAATCCTATCCTGCTTTCCAATCCTCTAACCAGGTGGCCTCCTTCAGGCAGCAAATCAAGGGAAACCGATCCTTTTGTTGGCACTGAAACGGAATCGCCGGCCTTCAAGGGATTGACAATAAGAAGCTGCTTGTGAAAGAAAAATTCCGGACCAAAGTTCTTCATCCAGTTCGTGTATGCGCGCAACTGATAACGGCCGCTGTTCAGGCTTAATGGAAGTTGGAGCGAACCGTTGTCTTGTCCCGGCCTCAGTGAGATCATCGTGTGTAGTACCGGGTTATTCTGTTTGTCGAGAAGGTCTACATATAGAATTTTGCTGACCTGCAGTGGTTCATGAAACCAGCCATCAACATAATAGGCTTTGAACCACAGCAGTTCGCCCGCCACGTAAAAATTTTTATCGGTATGCAGGTAAATTTTTTCCTGCAGTGTTTTTTTATTGAAGGCTTGAAATTTTTGTACCACGGGTTCCGCGGCGGGAAGCTGTGCCTGTATATCAGACAAAGAAAAAAATATAAGGATGGTTAACCACACCTTTAGAAAAAATCTTGCGTTCCATTCAAAACACGTCATAGAAAAATCATTTACCAGAAACTTGGCTTTACATTGACACCACCTTTTTCCCTGCAGTCAACACAATAGGTTGGTGCGACAAACCATCCCCCTCCGTTCGTGAGGTCTATTTCGAAAGGCAGATAAGGAAAAGGAATAAGGGCCCGGACCGTATCGGGGTCGTTCGAAATTCTCAGGTTTTCGCATAAGCTTAAGAATGACCAGCCGGTCTCCGCTTTGGTGATAAAAATCCTTTTCTCCTTCATTGAGCTGGCGGTGAGGTAACCGATTACCGTTTCTTCCGGGTTGGAGATGCAATGAATATT
>DATMHB010000755.1:0-2006 GCA_035555175.1 Flavisolibacter sp.
CTTTTTCACCGTACGCATCGTTAACGCCGATCTCCACGGTTTTCTTATCATCCACCTGCATGCCTCTGACGCCGTCGTCGAAACCTCTGATCACCTGGCCACTGCCTACTGTAAATTCAAGGGGTTCGCGGCCATTTGAACTGTCGAAGGTTTCGCCGGTTCGAAGCTTTCCATGATAATGAACTCTTACTTTATCTCCGTTCTGTGCTTGTTGCATGATACTTTTTTTGTTCGATAATATTTCGTGATCCCTCTGCGGCAGTGAATGGTTGTAAATCCAGCGCGGTGCGGCCGGATTTTGGAGGGACAAGGTACTAATCTTTCCCTGTTTGGTCCCAATTTTTCAGATATTTGAAAGATGAAGCGCATCCTTATCCTCATCTTCGTTTGTACGGCACTTTCCGTTTTTGCTCAAAAATCCAACTCAAACATTAATGCTCAACAAACCGGACGCATCCTTGCAGGAGCAGAAGGATTGAATGCTTATTTGCCTTATCTCAAAGGAAAAAGGATTGGGATCTTTGCCAACCAGACTTCCATGATCGGCTCTGTTCACCTGGTCGATAGTCTGAAGAAACTGGGCGTGAACATCAAATCGATCTTTGGCCCTGAACATGGTTTCAGGGGCACAGCCGACGCCGGAGAAAAGGTCGGCAATTATGTTGACGAACAAACAGGCATTGCGGTCGTATCGCTGTATGGATCAAAGAGAAGGCCTTCAGCGGAAGATCTTAAGGATATCGATATCCTCATCTTTGATATCCAGGATGTCGGCGTCAGATTCTACACGTACATTTCATCGCTCGAAGAATTCATGAATGCAGCCTTCGAATATGGTAAGCCGTTATTGCTGCTCGACAGGCCGAACCCGAATGGATTTTATGTTGATGGCCCCGTGCTGGAACCCAGGTTCCGTTCCTTCGTTGGCATGCAACCAGTGCCCGTTGTGTACGGAATGACACTGGGCGAATATGCGATGATGCTGGCCGGAGAAAAATGGCTATCGGAAAAAGCCAACGCCCGATATGAATATTATCAAAGGGCAAAGAACGGCGCGCCTGATACGCCATTTCATTTTGTTGTCATCAAATGTGGTAATTATGATCACAAGAGCAAATATCAATTGCCGGTGAAACCATCGCCGAATCTGCCCGAGATGCAATCGATCTATTGGTATCCGTCAACCTGTTATTTTGAAGGGACTGTATTGAGCGAAGGCCGCGGCACCGATAAGCCTTTTCAAATATTTGGGCACCCTTCACTTCCTTCAACGCTGTATCGCTTTACGCCAGAATCAAAACCCGGAGCAACCGATCCTAAACTAAAAGGCAAGGTTTGCTATGGCTGGAACTTAAGCGGCTCCCCCGAACAAGTGCTGAAGAAAATCGGCAACCGGATCCAGTTAAAATATTTGCTCGACGCGTACCGTCTGTTCCCCGACAAAGAAAATTTTTTCATCAGGCCGAAATCAGGCAACATGGATGAAGCCTTCTTCAACAAATTGGCAGGCAATGCTACGCTGATGGCCCAGTTAAAGTCGGGCGCCTCAGAAGCCGAGATCCGCAAAAGCTGGCAACCTGGCCTTTCTGCTTTCAAAAAGATCAGGAAACACTATCTGCTGTATCCCGATTTTGAATAATCCCTGCCTCGATACTTACATTTGTTCCCAATTCGAATTTGATGGATTTTAAAGACCTGCGCATAGTTTTTATGGGAACGCCTGATTTTGCAGTGGCGACACTTGACGCCCTTATTCGGTCAGGCTGCACCGTTAGTGCAGTCATTACAGCGCCTGACAAGCCCGCCGGCCGTGGAATGAAGCTGCAGGAAAGCGCCGTAAAAAAATATGCTGTGGAAAAGGCACTGCTGGTGCTGCAGCCGGAGAAATTAAAGAACGCCGGTTTCCTTGAGCAATTAAAGGCTGTGCGCGCCGACCTCCAGATCGTGGTAGCCTTTCGGATGTTGCCGGAGGTGGTGTGGAATATGCCGCCAATGGGTACGATTAA